>NC_014934.1:916566-1222088 GCF_000186265.1 Cellulophaga algicola DSM 14237 | reverse complement strand
GGTGTTTTTATTAATTCTATTAGTGTAATTTAAAATTTGATGATTTTTATGTACGGCCCTGTTAATCGAACTTTCCTGCAAAATTCCGTTAATGTTAACATTTTCTTCCGATTGTAAATAATCATTCTCTAGTGTGCTGTTTACTTCTATGAGCTCTTTGTCTGAGAGAGTATATTTAAAATTAAGCTTTGTGTTATAAATTTTTGGTTTAATTTTTAGTTCTTCAGATTGATTTATTGCTGTTTGATTTTCATCAAAATATGAAAGGTTAGTTAATATTTTTCTTTCAAGCCTATCTTTTTTTAAATCAAAATTTGCTTTTAAATCAATTTTATCCGTAATTTTTAAGATGGTATTTATGCTAGAAAAGATTGTACTATTTATTCTTGTTCTATCATCTGGCAGTTGGGTGCTTAATTCTGTATCATTTAGAATATTACCCAAATTTCTTTCATTTTTTTCCAGATTTTTTAAATTGTAGTTATTTGTAGCGAAATAATCATATGGGGAGTCGTCAATTCCAATATTGTTATATTTTACTGTAGAAAATGTTTTTATTTTTTTTGAAATACCTAAAGTAGTACTGCTTAAGTCTAATTTGTTTTCTATTCCTAAGCCAATTTTACTGCCATTAGAAAAATTTGTTTCTCCCTTTTTTAAAGAAAGGTTTAATGCAACCGCATTACTTTTTTTAATATCTTTTAATAATGAATTTTCTTGATAATTTTCTATCGCGGATAATCCCTCTATAGCTTCGATATCGATATTTTTACTTCCGATAGTATAATTTTCTCCAAAAAGATCATCACCATCTAGTAGTAAACTCTTAATAGGAACACCTTTAAAGGATATTTGACCATTATCACTTACTCTTATTCCAGGTAACTTCTTAATTAAATCTTCTACAACACTTTCGGAACCATCTAGAAAGTTGTCTATTTTGTAGGTAGTAGTATCCTTGCTAACTATTACCGATGTTGGTTTAGAGTAGACAACGACTTCTTCTAATTTTGTTAGATTTTCTACTAATGTAATAGTACTAGTTAAATTTTCACCTTTGTCACTATTGGTAATTTTAATAATTTTATCGAAATATTTTGGATTTTTGTATTCTAAAACTAAAGAGTCAATATCTTTTTTTAATTCTAATTTATAGTGCCCATTTTCATTGCTAATCCCATATGCTAAAACTATACTACTAGCTTCACTATTTTTTGCAGTAATCACTGTGAAGTTTATTGGTGTTCCTGATTCATCAACAATTTTTCCTTCAATTGTTTGACCATAAATACCCTGCTGGAGTAGTAGAATTAGAATTATAGCACCAAATCTTAGCTGCATACCAAATTATTGCTATTTCTTATTCTTTTATATATTCTACGATACCTTTTTTAGGTAGTAAAGTAGTAGGTCCATTTTCGCTCATTCCATTCCTTTTTACTTCATCATACTTCTTTTTATAAAGAGCCAAAAATTCTCCCCAAGAAATAAGTTTCTCTTTTATATAAGGGTTTTCTAAAACTAATTGCTCTTTTTTAATGGCTATAGATGTAGCAATTAATTTAAAGAAATCATCATCAGACTTTATTTCTAGAATTAATCCGGGAAGGCCGCTAAATCGCCATGGTCCATCGGGGTAATTCAGCTGTGTTGTAAAATAAGCGGTGTATTCTCTAGTGCCGTAATTTGTCGTAGCTTCTTGGCATAGGTAACCAAGAATTTCTTTAGTAGTAGTTGTTAAGTTCCATTGTGTATTACTTAACGAATCTTTAATTTTAAAATCTTTCAATCCTATTCTATCCCTATAGAAGATTTTTTTTTCTTTAAAGTCTTTAAATACAAATTCGTTTCTTTTTGATTTAATAATTAGCTCAGTTTCATCATCGGGATTATTTGTATCCTGGGAATTTTTCATAATTCCAGTATGATCAATCTCATAAATAGAGGAAGTACCATCACTTGTAAGTTTAGATTTGACGGAGTATTCTTGTTGGATTTCTTGCATCTTTAGTATATAATCATATTCTACTTGAATGCTTTGGGCTGTCGTTACGTATGCGAGAAGTGTAAATATACAAACACTTGTAATTTTTTGATAAATCATATTTTTTTTTTAGAAAAACAGGTCTAGTTTTATTTAAAATTAGACCTGAAAAGTAATCTTGTTTGTTTACTAATTTAATGCAGAAATGAACGATCGAGCTCTTGAACCAGCAACGGAACAAGCTCCTGAAGCTGTTGAACCATAGGCAGTGAAACTAGTAACAGCTCTACCTTCATAATAGACTGTAGCTGTGCAAGAATACAAAAAATACTCGTTAGATGCATCCGAAACCGAAATTTCATAATTGTTTGAAGTTTCGACTGATTTTGGCGTAAATGAAGACAAACCTACAAATAGCGAACAAATTAAAAATAGTTTTCTCATAATTGAAATTTTTAAAGGTTGATTATATTGTAAATATAGAAAAAAAAATCAATAGACTGTTTTATGTAGAAAATATTTTTTGCTCATAATATTTATAATTTATATATTCTTAATGTTTTTGGATAAATTTTAATTTAGGGTTGTATCTTTGCCGCATCTCAAAGGGGTGCAAAATTCTAAAGTTAATTTTTTAGAACGTAGCTGAGATTATACCCAATGAACCTGGGCAGGTAATGCTGCCAAGGGAAGCGTAAATCGCCATTAGGATTGTTTACGGAATTTAATCACGCTTTATGGCATGCTTAAGTCCCAAATATATCAATTAACAGAAAGAGTAATTGCCCCTTTTATTCGTCACTTAATTAATACGAATGAAAATTATTTTCACACTAGTTTCAATTTTATGTTTTGCAATCACTGCAAATGCACAGCAACAAGCAACAGATTCCTTAGAAGGGAAAAAGGTGGTTTTAGATGAGGTTTTTGTATCAGCCATTAGGGTAACAAAAGCAACTCCGGTTACCTTTTCTAATTTAACCAAAGAGCAAATAAAGCCAAGAAACTTAGGGCAAGACATTCCAATTTTAATGAATTTTTTACCTTCAGTGGTGACTACCTCAGATGCTGGTGCAGGTGTTGGTTATACAGGTATTCGTGTTCGTGGTAGTGATGCTACTCGTGTAAATGTAACCATAAACGGAATTCCTTATAACGATTCAGAATCGCATGGTACCTTTTGGGTAAATATGCCAGATTTTGCATCTTCTACAGAGAGTTTACAGTTACAGCGTGGTGTTGGTTCTTCTACGAATGGGGCTGGAGCTTTTGGAGCAAGTTTAAATGTTTTGACAGATGCTATTTCTCAAGATGCTTACGCCCAAATATCTTCTTCTATTGGGAGTTTTAAGACCTTAAGAAATACCTTAAAATTTAGTACAGGTTTGCTAAATGATCAGATAGAAATATCAGGAAGATTATCTCAGATTAATTCAGATGGGTATATTGATAGAGCTACATCAGACCTAGAATCTTACTTTCTACAAGCGGCTTATAGAGATGAGAATACTTTGATAAAAGCACTTCTTTTTGGTGGTCATGAAGTTACGTATCAAGCTTGGTACGGAACACCACTTGCTAGAATAAATAATAATGCACAAGGTATAGAAGATTTTATTGCTGCTAACGGACTTACAGAGAGCGAAGCAGAAAACCTTAGAAATTCTGATCGCAGGTATAATTATTACACTTATGAAAATGAGGAAGATAATTACAAGCAGAATCATGCGCAGTTGTTATGGAACGAAACTTTAAATGAAAATTGGAGCACCAACTTAGCACTGCATTATACGAAGGGGAGTGGCTATTTTGAGCAATTTAAAGCTGATGATGATTTTGATACCTATGGTTTTATTCCGGTTATCGTAGACGGAGAAGAAGTGAATACTACAGATGTGATCCGCAGACGTTGGCTAGATAATGATTTTTATGGGACTGTTTTCTCTGCAAATTATAACAAAGAAAATGTTGATTTAATTCTTGGAGGAGGATGGAACAAATATGAAGGTGATCATTTTGGTGAAGTTATTTGGGCAAGGTATGCCAGCACTAGCAACATCAGAGATAGGTATTATGATGATAATTCTACAAAGACCGACTTTAATATTTTCTCCAAGATAAATTATACGTTAAATGATCAATGGAGTCTTTTTGGAGATTTACAATACAGAACAGTTGGGTATGAGGCTAACGGTGATGAAACTGGTTTAGTAGACGATACTTTTAATTTCTTTAACCCTAAAGCGGGGATTACTTTTGATTTGAACTCAAATAATAATTTTTATTTCTCCTATGCAGTAGCGAATAGGGAACCAAATAGAAATGATTATGAGAGCGGTAACCCAAAGCCAGAAAGATTAAATGATTTTGAGTTGGGGTGGCGTTATATTTCTAATACACTGCAATTAAATACCAATGTATATTACATGGGGTATAAAGATCAACTGGTGTTAACGGGAGCATTGAATGATGTAGGTGCTCCATTGCGAGAAAATGTAGGTGATAGTTATAGATTAGGATTAGAAGTAGAGGCTAATGTTTCCTTGGGTGCTAAATTTGCCTTTAGACCAAATATTACCTTAAGTGCAAATAGGAATAAAGATTTTGTATTTCAAAGAGATGGAGCATTGCAAAACCTTGGGGATACAGAAATAGCTTTTTCGCCAAGTGTAATAGTCGGTGGTGCATTAGTGTATATGCCTACAGATAATCTGCAATTATCGTTATTAGGGAAGCATGTAGGAGAACAATATATGGGCAATATAGATGCTAGTAGTTCTAAATTAGAGGCCTATTCTCAATTTGATTTTAATGTGCAATACGAAATTGTTACCAATTCATTTATTAAGAGTATTGTGCTGTCTGGTCTAGTGAATAATATTTTTAATGAGCTATATGAGTCTAATGGCTATTTTTTTACTTTTGATGATACATGGTCTACCCCAGGGGTAACAACCACAATTGAAGGTGCTGGTTACTACCCGCAAGCAGGAACAAATTTCTTGGTAGGGGCAACTTTAAATTTTTAAAACTTAGATAAGGCTTACTTGGAGTCAAAGTGAGGGTTTCTTTTTAGAAACCCTTTTTTTATTGCTTATTTTAGTACCTAAATTCATCATAATTGAGAAATATGAAAGATAATCAGTCTGTACGGTGGGGAATAATAGGGTGTGGTGCAGTAACCGAAGTAAAAAGCGGTCCGCCTTATCAATTAACTTCTGGGTTTAGTTTAGATGCCGTAATGCGTAGAGATTTACAAAAAGCAGAAGATTATGCCAAAAGACATGGTGTTCCTCATTTTTATAATGACGTAGATAAAATAATTAACAATCCAGAGATAGATGCTATTTATATTGCAACACCACCAGACACCCATAAATTATATGGATTAATGGTTGCTCAAGCAGGTAAGCCTTGTTGTATAGAAAAGCCTTTGGCGCCCAATTATGAAGACGGGGTAGCACTAGTGGATGCCTTTAAGGCTAAAAATGTTCCGTTATTTGTGGCGTACTACAGGCGTTCATTGCCGCGCTTTATACAAGTTGAAACGTGGTTAAAAGAAAATAAAATAGGGGATGTTAGGCATATCAACTGGAGTTTTTCTAAGCCTGCAAATGATATTGATTTAAATAGAACGTACAATTGGCGCACAGATGCTAAAATTGCTCCTGGAGGTTATTTTGATGATTTGGCTAGTCATGGTTTAGACTTGTTTGCGTATTTATTAGGAAATTTTAAACAGGTTTCTGGAATTAGTCTTAATCAGCAAGGTTTGTATTCTGCTAAAGATGCAATTACAGCAACATGGATACATGAGAATGGTATTACGGGTACTGGAAGTTGGCATTTTGGTTCCTTTACAAGAGAAGATAGCGTGTCAATTATAGGTTCAAAAGGGACTATACATTTTTCTATATTTAAAGAAGAAGCTATTATTTTAGAAAATGTGGAGGGTATCGAAGAGCTATTTATAGAAAATCCAAAACACGTACAACACTATCATGTAGCGAATTTAAAAGCAGATTTAATTGATGGTATTCCGCATCCGTCAACTGGAGAAACAGCTTTGCATACGAGTTGGGTTATGAGCGAAATTTTAAAATGAGGGCCTAACGTACTAATTTGTAACGGTGATTACGCCACTACCCACAGCTACACGATACTCTAACATATTGTAGAATTTTTGGTCTTCGCCTAGATTAGTTAGTAGTTGTCCGGTAAATAAACTGTAGTTATAATCATCACACTCGCAAGTAACTGCATTTCTGCTCGTGTCTAAGGTCATTGTAGAGCAATTATTAGGCGTATGATTAGGACAGCTGGCTTCAAATGCTCTATAGCCAGCAAAAGCAGACAAGGTTTTAATTACAAAAATACCTCTAGTTCCTGCCTGTCCGCCATCAATATATATAGCGCTTCCTTCGTTGGTTAAGTTGCTATATAAGGGTAGATTAGTGTTTATATCAAATCTAAATCCTATTTCCTGTAAATATGGATTTCTATTTGTTGTGCTCGTATCACATCCAAAACACACGACCAATAAAATAAACCCTAAAATTCTAGACATAACAACCTTGTATTTTAATAACACAGCAACAAAGTTGAACAAAAAAAATGTATATTTGTCTTAAATCCTCTATAAAAAAGAGGATTTTCTTATTTTATAAAACGCTTAGTTATGAGTAACAAATCATATTATACACCAGAGGGATTAAAAAAGTTGAGAGACGAACTTAATCAGCTAAAAGATATAGAACGTCCGAAGGCATCAAGGGATATAGCAGAAGCTCGAGATAAAGGTGATTTATCTGAAAACGCAGAATATGATGCTGCAAAAGAGGCACAAGGTTTGTTAGAACTTCGAATTTCAAAATTGGAGGAAACATATTCTAATGCACGTTTAATAGATGAATCTCAATTAGATACTTCTAAAGTTTTAGTTTTATCAACTGTAAAGTTGAAAAACCAGAACAATGGAATGGAGATGAAATATACTTTGGTTGCAGAAAGTGAAGCTGATTTAAAGACGGGTAAAATATCTGTAAATTCACCAATAGGAAAAGGTTTGTTAGGTAAGAAAGTAGGAGAATCTGCAGAAATTACAATCCCTAATGGTGTTCTAAAATTAGAAATACTAGAAATTACCAGGTCTTAATTGGTAATTATTTAATAGATTGAAATTGCATTTGCTTTTCAAGTACATTGTAAATTTACATAACCATAGACTTGATGTTTGAATTAACATATAAATCGGTTGCAGCTTCTGGAATTTCAAATGCAGATATCTTGGCAATTCGGGAGACAGCTATTAGTGTTAATAAAACTAATGACATTACAGGCTGTTTAGTTTTTTACAAAAATCAATTCATCCAAATCTTAGAGGGAGATGAGGAGATTGTTCAGAAAGTGTTTTCAAAAATAGTTGAAGACAGTAGGCATTTAAATGTTCAAGTATTATATGAAGGAGAAAAAGACCAGCGTTTTTTTCCAGATTGGAATATGGCATTCACGGATATAAGTGTAAGTTTAGGAGAAGATGCTGAGGTTAAGAGCTATGCAAACAATCTTCTTTTACTTTCAGAGTTTATTGAGAAACCAACCACTACGTTAAAAATGTTTTGGAGGGGTATTAATAAACTAATAATTAACCCAACAAGTTTATAAAACAGACAAGACAGTGGCTAGTATATTTACAAAGATTATCAGTGGAGAAATTCCTTCTTATAAAATTGCTGAAAACGAGGAGTTTTTCGCTTTTTTAGATATCAACCCAAATGCAAAAGGGCATACGCTATGTGTTCCTAAGAAAGAGGTAAATAAAATAATGGATTTAGATGATGCTACCTATATGGGATTAATGGCTTTTTCTAAAAAAGTTGGTCAGGCGCTAGAGCGTGCTATAGCTTGTAAGCGTGTTGGGATGACTGTTATTGGCTTAGAAGTGCCACATGTACACGTTCATTTAATCCCTTTAAATGAAATGAAAGATGCTACTTTTCAGCATAAAGTTAAGTTTTCTGATGAAGAGTTTAAGGCTATTGCAAAAAAAATAAAAGCAGAATTAGCTTAATCAAGGGTAGCTAATGAACATAGCATTTTAGCTGTTTCTTACTTAAATAAACCGCCTTCTATTAGAATGTATATTCCCGCTGCAACAATAGTAATTAATGCTACTATTAAAATATATAACAGGCTGGTAAATTTCATAGATTTTTTTTGTGGTACCGCCATTTTCTGGTAGTATTCAAAAACACGTTCTATGTCTGGAGTCCACCCAACCGGATAAATTTTGGTTCCGCACTTCTTACATTCCAGTTCAGAAGTTATCTCATTCGTTGTTTTATGAATTAGCTTGCCGTAAGAGTGTTTCTGAAAAAAGGATAATTTTAAACCTTGGTTAAAGCATTCCGGACAATTATTTGTTAGGTCTGCTTCCTTAATAACTTCTAATTTTATCTCTGCCATTGCTTACGAATTTAATTTAAAAGTAATTTTCATTATTGTACCGTCCTTACTCGAAGTAAGAACTTTTATTTTTCCTTTATGGTATTCTTCCACAATTCGTTTTACTAGTGATAAGCCTAAGCCCCAGCCTCTTTTTTTAGAGGTAAATCCAGGATTAAATATGGTATTGAAATCTTTTTTTAAAATTCCGTGGCCTGTATCGGAGACCAAAATTACGGCATTATTTCCTTCTTTTAAAATTTCAACACTAATGCTCCCTTTTCCTCGCATAGCATCAATTCCGTTTTTAACTAAATTTTCAATGGTCCATTGAAATAGTGATTTGTTTAAAAGTACCGGAAGATTTTCTGCTTTACTGCTAAATGAAAAATGAATTAGTTTGGAACTTCTCAGTTTTAAATAATCAAATGCGTTTTTGGTTTCTACAACAATATCATGTTCTGCTAAAATAGGTAAGGAGCCTATTTTAGAGAAACGTTCTGTAATGGTTTCTAGTCTAGCAATATCTTTTTCAATCTCTTCCGTAATACTCGGATTTATATTTTCTGCTTTTAAAAGTTCATTCCAACCTAGAAGAGAGGTTAATGGTGTTCCTATTTGGTGCGCAGTTTCTTTTGCCATTCCTGCCCAAAGTTTATTTTGCTCCGAAGACTTATTTGTTTTGAAAAAGAAATAAATAACAGTACCGAAAAGGAAGATAATTAAAAGTAGAGCAATGGGGTAATATTTTAGTTTGTTTAATACATCAGAATTTCCATAATATAATGTGGCTAAATCTTCCCCCTTGTATTCAATTTTTATGGGCTTATTCTCCTCTCCAAATTTTATTATTTTTTTTTGAATCAGGGCGGTATCGGTAGTGATTTCTTTAGGCATGTTACTCACCTTAATAGCACCATCCCTGTTCATTAAAATCATTGGGGTAGTCGTATTGTTTTGAAATATTTTCAAGGGTAAATTACCAGGATCGGCATCAGCGGGTAAAGATTGTAATTCTACCAAGGCACTGGCCCAAATTTCTACTTTGTTACGTTCTTCTTCTTTGAATTTTTTGAAAAAACTATTTGTGTTCCAAAGTATAAGACTTACAATAACAAAAGAGGTTATTTGTAGGATTATAGTTATAGTTTTCTTTTCAGGGTTAAAGTTCATTCAAACAAATGCTTATAGTGCGTACAATATAACGTAAAATGTCAAAAGTTATTCTCTCTATTTGATAAGTTGTTAGTTTCATATTTGATAGTAATTTATGTATTTTTGCAGGACGATGCGAGAAATGATTTCTATACTGCCGGATGAGGTAACAACAGCAAAATTACATGGGTATTTACTAGGGGCTGTAGGTCCTAGGCCTATTGCTTTTGCGAGTACTATAGATGAAAATGGAAGGCCTAATTTATCTCCTTTTAGTTTCTTCAATGTGTTTAGTGCTAATCCGCCGATTTTAATTTTTTCTCCTGCACGTAGGGTTCGCGACAATACTACAAAGCATACGCTAGAAAACTGTTTACGAACTAAAGAGGTGGTAATTAATGTTGTGAATTTTGATATGGTACAACAAATGTCACTTTCTAGTACAGAGTATCCAGCAGGAGAAAATGAATTTCAAAAAGCGGGTCTAACAATGTTAGTTTCTGACGTAGTTAAACCTTTTAGGGTAGCAGAATCTCCTGTACAATTTGAGTGCAAAGTCATTAAAGTTGAGGCTTTGGGTGAAAACGGCGGAGCCGGAAATTTAATTTTTTCTGAAGTTGTAAAAGTTCATGTAGACAAAGCAATTTTAGATGAAAATGGAGCTATAGATCAGCATAAGATAGATTTAGTAGCTAGAATGGGTGGTAATTGGTATAGTAGAGCAAACGAAGGTTTGTTTGAAGTGCCTAAACCATTATCTTCGTTAGGAATTGGTGTTGATGCAATACCTGCAGAAATACGTTTTAGCACGGTGTTAACCGGGAATGACCTAGGTAGGTTAGGGAACGTTGAAAAAATACCTACAGAAAAAGAAGTTCAAGAGTTTTTAGCTTCAAATGAGGAGCTACGAGTGATCATAAGTGCAGATGATAAAAAAATAATTCATAGTAAAGCACAGGAATATTTACATAAAAATGACGTACTTTCCGCTTGGAAAGTATTATTATCAAATTAAGAGAAAATGGAAGTAGAAGGAAAAGTGAAAATGGTTGGGGAAACTCAAACCTTTGGAAATAACGGATTTAGAAAAAGAGAAATTGTCGTTACTACAGAAGAGCAATATCCGCAACATATTATGGTAGAGTTTGTTCAAGATAAGTGTGACTTATTGGACAGCGTAAGTGTTGGACAGCCTATAAAAATTGGAATTAATTTACGCGGTAGAGAATGGGTTAATCCACAAGGAGAAACTAAATATTTTAACTCTATTCAAGGTTGGAGAATAGAAAGTGCTCAGGCGGCAGCACCAAATTCAAGTGCAGGAATACCTCCAGCACCACCAATGGATTCTTTTCAGCCAGCAGATGATTTAAATGAAGAAGATCACGACGATTTACCTTTTTAAATTAACATATAATTAAGGAGAAGACCTGTTTAGTTTTTAACTAAACAGGTCTTTTGTTTTTTATAGACTTTGATGTATTTTGAGGTCAAAAAAAAATTGAATAAAGAATTAAACTATAAGCCTATGATTTTTCTTTCTGAGGAATTAATTTTCCCTGATGTTTCAAAGGCTAACCACGAAGGTATGCTTGCTGTTGGGGGAGATCTTTCTCCTGAACGGCTATTGTTGGCTTATAAAAGCGGAATTTTCCCTTGGTTCAACGAGGATTCTTTGATTTTGTGGTGGAGTCCTGATCCACGAATGGTATTATTTCCTCATAAAATAAACATTTCTAAAAGCATGCGTAAGGTGATTAAAGATCGCCAATTTACCTTAACCAAGAATGTAGATTTTAAAACAGTACTGGAGTATTGCTCTATGGTCGATAGAAAGGACCAGGACGGCACTTGGATTACAGAGAAGATGAAAGAAGCTTACCTTAAGCTTCATGAAAAAGGCATTGCGCATTCGTACGAAGTTTGGGAAAAAGATACTTTAGTAGGGGGGTTGTATGGTATAGATTTAGGTCATGTTTTTTGTGGAGAAAGTATGTTTAGTCTAGTGAGCAATGCCTCTAAATTTGCTTTTATAAGTTTAGCAAAAGAGTTAGCGATAAAGAATTATACGTTAATAGATTGTCAAGTCTACACAGAGCACCTTGAAAGTTTAGGTGCAGAAGAGATAGCTAGAGAGGATTTTGTTAAGTTATTGTAATTAATAAAGGGTGGTTTTTTACACTCCGAGGAGGCAAAATAAAGAGTTGAAATACTAAGAGTTAACGATCTTAATAAGAATGATATTTTAACTTTGGGATATTTTAAAATAAAACGGAATAGACTTTTAAAGGGTAAGAACAAAAGCAGAATTTAAGAAAAGTACTTGTGCTAAAGTTGTATTGTATTCTTCTAGTCGGTATTCTAAGCCAATTTGCACTTTGGTGTTTGAGCTCAATTTGTAACCAATCTGGGAAGAAAAACGTTGATCGTAACTTGGTTTTTTTGTATTGGCTACACTTAATAAACTTTCTGTAGAAACTATAATATAAGGTTCTCCTATATCAAGTTTTTCGCCTTTCAGAGGCATATCTGCCGCAAATCTATATCTAAACCGGAATGTCGTTAATGAGGGAGAGATACGTTGTTCTGTTCGTACTCTGTGTCCATATCGTATAGATTTTGGTTTAAATTTGTAATTATATTGTTGTGTAATTCGCAGCTCATTTTCTTTCTCTTCCTCAAAGAGGGCTCTAAATCTATATTGAATTCCTAAAGAAAAACTTTGATTAGAGGCTATCGTTAATTCAGAAAAATGAGCAAAATCTAATTGTCGCATATTAACGGCAGTTGCTCCGTCTTTATAGAAATAGGCTCTATTGCTTGTAGAAAAATTAAACGCATAGAGCGGAGATATTTTATGGTTTACGGAAATTTGAGGCTCAAGGTATCCTGTAAAATTATCTTGAGCAAAACTAGGGGTTATTATAAAAAAGAGAATTAGGGAAAGCCCTAGTTTAATATAAGACGTGATCATAGTTAGGAGGTAATGATTTTCTAATACTTAGATAAACTCCTTCAGCATTAAAAAGAATTTCAAATTGTTCGTAGCCGTTCTCTTTTTTTGCAGCAATAATTAATTCATAGTTAACAGAAGGGATCATTAAATTTTGAAAGGCATTTTTAAAAGTTTTCTCCATAGGATCTTCTGCAACATATTGCTGCTGAATTTTCTTGATTTTAAAAGAAGAAAAGTTGTTGCTAAGGTATTTTAAAATTTCTTCATGAGTTTCATTGGGAATGTCAACAGTCTTAATGGTAATTTCAATATCTTCTAAAGTACCTTCTTCATTAAATTCAATGCTATACCATAATTTATCTTTCTTAAATTTGGCTTCGTAACTAATTTTTAAACTATCTATTTCTTTATAAAATTTTAATTTTTTTGCATTGGAGACATTGCTCTTTATCAACGTATGTGCTGCTGTTGGAAAATCCTTTTTCTTAATTCGGAATTCGCGTTCGTGTTTAACTTGGGCTAAAAGTGAATTAAAGCCACAGAGAAAAAATAGTACTATAAATTTATACTTCATTATATCTAAAACAGGTTATTTCATGATCATTTACCATTCCGGTAGCTTGCATTTGTGCATATATCACCGTACTGCCTACAAATTTAAATCCTCTTTTTTTTAAGTCTTTGCTAATTACATCAGATAGCGGTGTATTTGCTGGTGCTAATTTATAGTTTTCTACGGTATTTTTGATGGGTTTGTGCTTAACAAATTCCCAGATGTAGGTGCTAAAACTACCAAACTCTTCTTGTATTTTTAGAAATGCAATAGCATTAGAAATCGTTGCATTAATTTTAAGCTTATTTCTTATAATTCCAGCATTCTGGAGTAATTCTTCAATTTTAATAGCATCATATTTGGCTATTTTTTTATAATCGAAAGAATCAAAAGCTTCCCTGAAATTTTCTCTTTTTCGTAGAATGGTAATCCAGCTTAAACCTGCTTGAAAGGTTTCTAGAATTAAAAATTCAAAAAGCTTATCATCCTCTTTTACGGGTACGCCCCATTCTAGATCATGATAAGCTTCGTATAAATCATCGCCTTGGCACCATCCACATCGTTGTTTCTCCATTTAAACGCTTTTTGTCTTTGTATACTAACAGTGCTTAAAGATAGTGGAGAAATTTCTTTGACGGTAAGGCATTACGTAATTTATTCTAAATACATTTTCAATTCTCCACTTTCTATGGCTTGTTCAATATTAGCTTCAACAGAAGAAAAGAATCTAAAGAAAGGTTTGCCATCTTGTCTAGATAATAAGGCTATTTGATTAGTGCCTTTAGTTGCCTTGTACTCTTTAATAACAAGTTTTGTTCCCGCCAGGCTATTAAAATCTGCTAAAGCACCTCTTTTAATGATGAAATTTTTTCTGGGAAAATCTATGTGTTTGTAGTGTTCGCCATTAATATTGGTAAGTATTACTATAGTACCTTCTTCAAGGTTTGCTGTTGTTTTTTGACTATGCCCACCTAGAGTATACATCGCCATAAAGATAAAAATAATGAAAGTTTTCATATGTTTTAGGTTTAAAGTTCATACTAATTCTCTGATTCAAATATAAAAAATACAACATAAAATATTAGTTATGCTTTCGTTAAAAAAAGTTAAACTATTGTGAGTTGATAGTAATACTATTATATTTGCAAGCGTATTTAAATAGTAAGTAATGGATAGGCTTTTACAATCGGTAAAAATTGCAATAAATGACAAGATTTTTCTTAAGGATCCTGAATCCTCTGATTTAGGTAAGAAAATAATAGAACATAGCATTTTAATGATTCATGAGATAGGTTTTGAGAAATTCACTTTTAAAAAATTAGGGGAGGTTATCAAGTCTAATGAAAGTTCTATTTATCGGTATTTTGAAAATAAGCATAAGCTTTTGTTGTATTTAGCTTCTTGGTATTGGGGTTGGTTAGAGTATCAATTAGTGTTTTCTACAAACAGTATTGGAGATCCTTCTAAAAAACTTGAAAAAGCAATAGAAGTGCTCGCAAAAACTATTGAACAAGATTCTCATTTTTCGCATATTAATGAGGTTATCTTAAGTAAAATTGTTATTAATGAGTATTCCAAATCGTACTTAACGAAAGAGTTAGATGAAGAGAATAAAGAGGGTTATTTTATTATCTATAAGCGATTAGTTTTGCGATTATCTGAAATAATTCATCAAGTAAATCCAACCTATGAATATCCTTCTAGTTTGGCTAGTACCATATTAGAGGGGTCATTACATCAGTTCTTTTTAAAAGATCATTTTCCTACCTTAACAGATTGTCATCAGCCTAAATCACCCACTAACTATTTTTTAGATTTAGTATTTAAAACCTTAGCACCAATAACAAATGGCTAAAAATGCACTTACCGCTTGGAAACGTTTAATTGGGTTGTTAAAACTTGATAAGCGAGACATTTTACAAACTTTCTATTATGCAATTTTTGCTGGGATCGTCAACTTAACACTTCCGTTAGGGATTCAGGCAATTATCAACCTCATTCAAGGAGCACAAATAAGTAGTTCCTGGATTGTATTGGTAGTTTTGGTTACTGGAGGTGTTGCTTTTGGGGGCTTATTACAGCTCATGCAGATTAGAATTATTGAAAACGTTCAGCAAAAAATATTTACAAGGGCGTCTTTTGAATTTGCGTATCGGTTTCCGAAAATTAAAATGAGTGAATTAAAAGACTACTATCCTCCAGAATTGGCAAATAGGTTTTTTGATACTTTAAATGTTCAGAAATCATTAGCTAAAGTGTTGTTAGATTTTCCGGCTGCACTACTGCAAATAGTATTCGGACTTTTATTACTATCCTTTTATCATCCATTTTTTATAGTCTACGGATTGTTGCTTCTGGTACTTATTTATGTGGTGTTCAAATTTACAGCACGAAAAGGCTTAGAGACCAGTCTGGCAGAATCTAAATATAAATATAAAGTAGCTCATTGGCTTCAAGAGGTTGCGCGTTCTTTAGTAAGTTTTAAATTATCAGGAAAAACCAATCATGCCTTATATAAAAATGATGTGTTGGTTGCTGAGTATTTAGAGGCAAGAGAAAGTCATTTTAGAATTTTGGTGATCCAATTCATTCAAATGATTGGTTTTAAAGTTTTGGTAACTGCTGGGTTATTAGTGATAGGAGGGTTATTGGTTTTAAATCAAGAGATGAATATCGGGCAGTTTGTTGCTGCCGAGATTATTATTTTATTGGTGATAAACTCAGTAGAAAAATTGATTAAAGGCTTAGAGACTATCTATGATTTATTAACATCTCTTGAGAAATTAGGACAGGTTGTAGATAAAGAATTAGAGCCGCAAGAAGGAGAAACTCCGTTAACAGAAACCACTGAGCTAACTGTAGAGATTTCAGAAATTAGTTACATTCCTCAAGGAGCAACTTATAAGGTTATTGATGATTTATCCTTAACGCTACACCCTAAAAGTACAACGCTTTTAATGGGAGCAAATGGTTCGGGAAAAACAACTTTATTGCGCTTAATAGCTGGTTTAATTCACCCAACAGAAGGTGCTGTTTATGTAAATAATATTTCGTTAGAAAATATTTTACCAAATCACTATAGAAACTTTATAGGGCAATCGTTAACGGAAGAAAGTCCGTTTGAAGGAACTATTTTTGATAATATTACATTCGGCGATCAAACAATTTCTCAGAAAGATTTGTATTGGGCTATTGAGAATACAGGGCTTACCAAATTTGTAAAAGAACAACCTAAAGGGATCCAAACTATATTATTTCCAGAAGGACAGCAAATACCGCATAATGTAGCTAAGAAAATTGTGTTAGCTAGGGCAATCGTAAGGAAGCCAAAACTATTAATTTTAAAGGAACCATTAGATCAGTTAGATGAAATAGAAGCCTTAACGATTATGGATTTTCTGACGAACAAAACCAATCCTTGGTCGGTTGTTGTAGTAAGTCATGATGTTAAATGGTTTAGTCGCGTAGATAAGATCATTACACTTGAAGACGGTAAAATTGTAAGTACAAAATAAAGAGAGCTATGCTTAATATATCTAATAACGTATTAAATGAAAAAGTAGACCTTTCTGGCTATAAGTCTACGCAACGCGTTTTTCATAAGAGGCACTATAAGTATTTTAATAGATTTTTAATCGGATCTGCCTTGTTTGGTTTTATTGTTTTGTTTTTGCCGTGGACGCAAAATGTTCGTGGTAAAGGGTCTTTGACTTCTTTAAAACCAGATCAACGCCCGCAAACCATACAATCTCCTATTCCAGGACGTATAGAAAAATGGTATGTGCAAGAAGGCGATTTTGTAAATAAAGGAGATACTATTCTATTTATTTCAGAAATTAAAAATGAATATTTTGATCCTAAATTGGTAGAGCGTACAGGAGACCAAATTAAAGCTAAAGAAAGGTCTGTAGTCTCTTATGAAGGCAAAGTAAAAGCGCTGAATAATCAAATTGGTGCATTGGCCACAGAACGAGGTTTGAAATTGCAACAAGCTAAAAATAAATTGTTACAAGCAAAGTTAAAAGTACAGAGTGATAGTATTGATTTAATGGCGGCAGCAACTAATCTTGAAATATCAGAACGTCAATATGATCGTACTGTGCTGTTGCAAGAAGAGGGGCTAAAGGCAGTTACAGATGTAGAAGAAAAAAGGTTAAAGTTGCAGGAGACACAGGCTAAATTAATTTCTCAACAGAATAAATTATTAGCAAGTAGGAATGAAATTTTAAATGCTTCAGTAGCAATAAGTAGTGTACAAACGGCGTACACGGATAAAATATCTAAAGCGCAAAGTGATATGTATAGTGCGCAATCAGGGCAATACGATTCGCAAGCACAGGTAACAAAATTAGAAAATCAGTTTACCAATTATGAAATGCGAAATGATATGTATTACATTAAAGCGCCACAAAGTGGGTACATAAACAAAGCAATTCAGGCGGGTATTGGTGAAACTTTTAAAGAAGGTGATAAATTGGTGGGTATTATGCCCTCTGTGTATGATAAAGCGGTAGAGATGTTTGTAGCGCCTTTAGATTTGCCTTTAATACATAAAGGAGAGAAAGTGCGTATAGAGTTTGATGGATGGCCTGCTATTGTATTTAGCGGTTGGCCAAATGCATCTTATGGTACTTATGGCGGAGTTGTAGTGGCTGTAGAAACATTCATTAGTCCCAATGGAAAATACCGCATTCTTTTAGCGCAAGACTCAGAAGATCAAGCATGGCCCAACGAGATTCGTGTGGGCTCTGGCGCAAATACAATAGCCTTGTTAGAAGATGTGCCAATTTGGTATGAGTTATGGCGACAATTAAATGGTTTTCCGCCCAACTATTATCAGCCAAACGCAACAGCAACTAAGGATAAGAAATAATGAGTAAAGTTTTTTTGTACAGTCTTTTATTTTTTAGCTTTTGTGTAAGTGCACAAGACTTGGGTGCGGAGGTGCTAAACTTCAAGGAGTATTTAGGGTATGTAAAAAAATATCATCCCATAGCAAAACAAGCAGCGTTAACTCTAGATATAGGGCAGGCAAACCTGTTAAAAGCTAGGGGAGGTTTTGATCCTAAAATTGAGGTAGATTATGGAACCAAACAATTTAAAGGGACTGAGTATTACGAAAAAATAAATGCTGTTTTTAAGATTCCTACCTGGTATGGGGTGAATTTTAAAGGTGCCTTTGAACAAAATGAAGGAGTGTATTTAAATCCTGAAGCTACGGTTCCTGATGATGGCTTGTATAGTGCAGGGGTAAGTATGTCTATTGGTCAAGGACTTTGGATTAATGACCGAATGGCAACCTTGAAAAAAGCTAAGTATTTTAGGGAACAATCCAAAGCAGACCGAGATATTTTAGTAAACCAAGTTTTGTTTGATGCTGCAAAAGCATATTTTGATTGGTTACAGGCATATAATGAGAATATAATATTTGATAGTTTCTTATCTAATGCAGACATTCGTCTAGATGGGGTTAAAAAAAGTGCGTATTCAGGGCAAATTGCAGCAATTGATACCGTTGAGGCTACCATAACCTTACAAGACAGAGCATTAAATTTAGAACAAGCAAAAGTTAGATTGATGCAAAAATCATTAGAGCTTTCAAGCTTTTTATGGTTAGATAATGTGCCTATTGAACTTCAGGAAAATGTTATTCCTGATGAAAATGTGGCTGAAGATATCAATAAAACTTTAGGAATTAATGGAGTGCCTCTAGATAGTTTTACCATAGAAAATCACCCTAAATTAAAATCACTTACCTATAAAATGGATGGGTTACGGGTAGATAAAAATTTAAAGGCGAATAAATTATTACCAAAAATAGAAATTGAATATAATTTTTTAACCGAAACACCCGAGTATTTTAATTCATTACTAACCGATTATTATAAAGGAGGTATCCGCTTTCAATTGCCGCTATTCTTAAGAAAAGAACGAGGAGATTTAAAATTAGCAAAATTTAAATTACAAGATGCAAAATACGAATTAGATAATGCGGAGATCGTCATTAGAAATAAGGTAATTGCAATGTACCGTGAGTTAGCATCTTTTGAAAAGCAGAATGTACTTATTGCAGATATGGTAGAAAACTATGAAACTTTATTAGCAGCAGAAGAGCGTAAGTTTAGCTTCGGAGAAAGCTCTTTATTTTTAATCAATTCAAGAGAAAATAAACTTATAGAATCTAAATTGAAACAAAATTCTGTTCAAAATAAATTCTTTGTAACTAAAGCCAAATTATTTAATAGCTTAGCGATAAATCCTAAAGATTTATAAGGTTATAACATGCCAAATAGCAAAACAAAAGGATACCGTTTATTGGGCCATGCTGGAGCCTACCTTAAAAGATCTAGAAAACTTCGTGTGGGTTTCAAGGCATTCTTAAAAGATATGCTTTTTATTCTAGTGGGTATTTTTTCTGCAGCCTTTGGGTTGGAAAGTTTTTTACTCCCTAATCAATTTATAGATGGCGGGGCAACTGGTATTTCGTTGCTTGCTACAGAAATTTTTGAACTGCCATTGCCTATTTTGATAATTGTGGTGAATGTTCCTTTTTTGATACTTGGTTATAAGGTTATCGGTAAAACATTTGCCATAAAAGCTGCAATTGCTATTCTAGGCTTGGCCCTGGTGTTATCTACCGTGCATTTTCCGGAAATTACCCAAGACAAGCTCTTAGTTGCTGTTTTTGGAGGGTTTTTCTTAGGAGCAGGGATAGGTTTATCTATTAGAGGGGGTGGTGTATTAGATGGCACAGAAGTGCTAGCTATTTTTTTAAGTAGAAAACTAGGCACTACAATTGGCGATATCATTATCTTAATTAACATTGTTATCTTTTTAGCAGCGGCCTATTTCTTATCTATAGAAACAGCTTTATATTCTATGTTAACCTATTTGTCTGCTTCCAAGACCTTAGACTTTGTGGTAGATGGTATTGAGGAATATACAGGGGTTACCATTATTTCTAATAAGAGTGAAGAAATTAGAGTTATGATTTCTGAAAAATTAGGTAGAGGTTTAACGATATATAGAGCCAAAGGAGGTTTTAGTAAAGATGGGGGCGCTCAGAAAGATTATGATGTTATTTATACCGTTATCACAAGGCTAGAGATACGTAGGTTGAATATAGAAATATCTAAAATAGATGCTCATGCTTTTGTGGTAATGAATAGTATTAACGACACCAGAGGTGGAATGATAAAAAAAAGACATTTGTAAGTTTTCGCTCCTTTTTTCTACAAACATGATGTAACTCAGTTTTTATATAAAACTTAGCTATTAATTTTACCCCAAATAAAACAATCATGAATATCGTAGCTACCAAAAAGAACTCCCAAGAAGTTTCAGAATTACTAAAGGCAAGCCTAGCTAAGGCAATGACTTATCAAGAATATAGAACTACAGTTTCAGATTTAGTAGTAGATAAAAAATCTACAGGAACCGTTCAAAATGAAGCGCTTGCAGATTATACCCTGCTTAATAATAAACGTATGAAACGTTTAGATAAAACGCTTAAGTTTTCAGAGGATATAATAGAAAAAATAGAGAGCGTTCAAAGAAAAGTTACCTGGTTGGTACTTACAGAAAGCTGGTGTGGTGATGCTGCGCAAACTATGCCTGTAATGAATAAATTAGCGAGTCTCAATCCTAATATTGATTTTAAAGTTATTCTCCGTGATGAAAACTTAGAATTGATGAATCAATTTTTGTACAATGGCACCTTATCTATTCCTAAGTTAATAATGATTGATGATGCTACGAATACTGTATTTTCAGAGTGGGGTCCAAGACCTTCTAAGGCAACTCAATTGGTTAATGATTATAAAAATACACACGGGACGTTAACGCCAGAATTTAAGCAAGATTTGCAAATTTGGTATACAAAAGATAAAGGGGTACATACTGCGGAAGATTTATTAGCGGGCCTTCTCTTGGAATAAATAGGTGATGGTACCTTTCTGGCTATCTTTTGTAGATTTATTGAAAGATGCTTTATAGGCATATTCTAAAGCATTATCTATTAAGCAACCATTGCTAGTGCTAGAGCTGCTTTTATTAAAGTTGGCATCTGTTACAGTACCTTGACTATCTACGACAATATTAACTACAATTTTACCGCCTTCAATACATGTGTAAATGGGTACAGGTAAGTTGTAGTGGTTTCTGTCTATTAAGGAGTAAGAGATAGATGTCCTGCGTTTTGCTAAATTATTAGTAGGTACATCTTTCTGAGCTTCGCGTTCACCAAGTAATTGTTTTGCTTCTTGACGCTTTTTTTTAAGTTCTTTTAAATTTGCAGCATATGCGCCAGAATCAGATGTTAGAAGTTCGTTAGGTTCATCGCTGTCAGAGGCATTTTCTGCTTCTTCCATTAATTCTTCTAATGTCTTTAAAGGCTCTGGGTTTCCTTGACTCGCTTTAGCTGTTTCATTAAAAGCCATGTGACTTTTAATAGCTTCTGCTTCTTTTTGGTCTTGTAGTTCTTGTTCCTCTTCGTCTAAAAGTTCTTCAGGATCTTCCTCAAGTAAAGCTAATTCCACTACATACTCTTCTTTTTCCGATGAACCTAAATGTACGTTGTATAAACCCAACACCACTATGGCCATTGAAAAAATTGTGATTAATAATGAAAGTTGACTTTTATTTAAACTCATATTCCTATTAACCACTTTTTTAGAATATTATTTTATCAAATCGTTGAACAACAACGAAAATGCTCTTTTTCTAAAGATTTTCTTCAGATTCAGGATTTAATAACTTATTAAATGCCTCTGTGGTTATAGCATTATCTACGTTGTAATTCCCTATTTTGGTTCTTCTAAGTGATGATAAATGTGCTCCAGATTTCAGGGCAATCCCAAAATCATGGGCTAAAGACCTAATATAGGTGCCTTTGCTGCATGCTACTCTAAAAGATACTATGTTATCTTCAATAGCGGTAATCTCAAATTCGTGAATAGTAATTGGCCGCTTTTTTATTTCTACTTCAATACCTTCTCTTGCATATTCATACAAACGTTTTCCGTCTTTTTTTAAAGCTGAAAAAATAGGTGGCGCTTGTTCAATTTCACCTAAAAATTGCTGAGTAGCTTCTTTTATTAAGGCCTCGGTAATATGTTCGGTAGGAAAGGTTTCATTAATTTCAGATTCTAAATCATAAGAAGGTGTGGTACCTCCTAAAGTTATAGTTCCTGTATATTCTTTTGCTTGACCTTGAAGTTCGTTAATTGTTTTGGTAGATTTCCCTGTGCAAATTAACAGCAATCCTGTCGCTAAAGGATCTAAGGTGCCCGCGTGACCAACTTTTATTTTTTTAAGCTCAAATTTTCTTCGGATACTCCATTTAATAGAATTAACCGCTTGGAAAGAAGACCATTCTAATGGTTTGTCAATCAAAAGTGTTTGTCCTTCTAAAAAATCTTCTTTAGTTTTCAATAGCTATTTTTAAGTGTGTGTTATGCTAAATATCCATAGGCGATGGCAATAAGCCCTACTATTAAACAATAAATAGCGAAATAGGAAAGCTTGCTTTTCTTAACGAGTTGAATCATCCAAGTACAAGCTCCTAATCCTGCGATAAATGCAGCAATAAAACCGGCACCCATAGCAACATTATTGTCTCCATCAAAAGTAAGTTCTCCTCCTAATAAGTCTTTAAAAATCTTACCAAAAATTAAAGGAACTACCATTAAAAATGAAAAACGTGCGGCTTTAGTTTTATCAACCCCTAATAATACAGAGGTAGAAATAGTTGCTCCACTTCTAGAGATACCAGGTAGCATGGCTATGGCTTGAGAAATACCAACCAAAAAGGCACTTTTAAAACTAACTTTTTTATCCGTGTCTTTAGCTTTGTCTGCTAAGTAAAGAAGTACTGCAGTAACTAGTAGCATGAAGCCTACAAAGCGAACATTGCCGCCAAAAAAGCTTTCTAATTGTTTTTCAAAAAACAAACCAACAAAAACAGCTGGTAGCATTGAAATAATAATTTTTATAGAGAATTGAGTTTCTTCATTCCATTTAAATTGAAAAAGTCCACAAAGTAATTCCCAAACATCTTTTCTAAAAACAACAAGCGTACTCAATGCTGTTGCAAAATGAAGAACTACCGTGAATAAAAGGCTCTCTTCGGGTACAGAATGGTCTCCTAAAATAGCTTTTCCTAATTCTAAATGTCCACTTGATGAAACAGGTAGAAATTCTGTTAATCCTTGAATTATCCCGAGGATTATTGCGTCTATAACTTCCAATTAATTTTTCTTATGAGGGTTCAACAAAATAGCGTAGATTTCTATACCTAAGCCTATAAGGACAAGCGTTGGTGCTAAACGGATTCTTCTAAAACTATATATTTCAGGATTAAAAACGTTAGGGTCATCACTACCTCCGCCGCTCATTAATATAAACCCTATTACTATAAAAGCAAGGCCAATAAACATGAAGGTGTAATTCTTATTTTGAAAGATAAATTCTTTTTTAGAATCCGGATTTGAATTGTCGCTCTTGTATGCCATGCTGCAAATTTAATAATATAATTCGTCTGTTCTTAGATTTAAAAAACGTTGTGTTGCAAAGTAGGTGCTAATAAGTGAAATTAACAAGCCTAAAATAAAAACACTAGAAAAAAGAATCAGGAGAATAATAGGGTCTTCCATGAGGCCCAATTCTGGGAAATTTTCATTCACATAGTATAAAACTCCGGCTAATGCGAGCATTGCTAAAATAGCGCCCAGTAGGCCTAGTTTAATATTTGTCCAAATAAATGGTTTGCGAATAAACACTTTGGTAGCGCCTACCATTTGCATCGTTTTAATAATAAAACGCTTGGAATAGATAGACAGGCGTATGGAGCTGTTAATGAGTAAAACGGCAATAAAAGTAAAAATGCTACTGGCTACTAAAATCCAGAAGCTAATTCGTTTTACATTTTCATTAAGTAAACCAATTAATGGTTTGTCATAGCTAACTTCTTCTACATATCCTTTGGTTGTAATTTCTGTTGCTATTTCTTCTAGTTGCTCTGGGGTCACAAAATCTGCATTTAATTGAACATCAATGGAGTTTTTTAGTGGATTATACCCTAGGAAATCTTGAAAATTTTCGCCAATATCTTCGCTGTGCTGTGCTGCTGCTTCTTCTTTAGAAACGTAGGTAGCGGCTTTGGTATATGCTGCCATGACTAAGCTTTTCTGGAGTTGGTCTATTTCTACCTGCTTTGCATTGTCTTTTAAAAAGACAGAGATGGTTATTTGTTCTTTAAAATGATCGGCTAGTTTTTTTGTATTTAAAACCAATAAGCCTAAAATACCTAATAGAAAAAGCACAAGACCTATGCTTAAGACTACAGAAAAATAGCTCGATATTAATTTACGTTGTTGATAGCGCTCGAAAGATTTACTCATAATTTGTGAAAACGATATGTAAAAATAGGAAAGTATATTTAATATGAAATCACTGTTAACATTTTGTGCTAATAATATCTTGTTTTTTACTATAAATGATGCTTTTAGTGCTTAAAAAGGTCGTTTTCATATTTGAGTAATCAATAATGCATGTTAATTTGTGACCTAATATAAGGTTGGTTATAGGTCTAAATTCTTGTTTCTGATGTAATTGTTAATGCTAAGCGGCCATTATCTTTTCCTTTTTCCCATAATAAAGGTATTTTTGCTCCGCATTAAAACCATCAGGGTTTAAACAAACTTTATATAATGAACTACGATTTCACAGAAATTGAAGCCAAATGGCAAAAATATTGGGCAGAAAACCAAACGTTTAAAGCAGAGAACAATTCTGATAAAGAAAAGTTTTATGTCTTAGATATGTTTCCTTATCCTTCTGGAGCAGGACTCCATGTTGGGCATCCGTTAGGGTATATTGCTAGTGATATTTATGCACGTTATAAAAGACATAAGGGGTTTAATGTATTGCACCCAATGGGATATGATTCTTTTGGCTTGCCAGCAGAACAATATGCTATTCAAACAGGGCAGCATCCAGCAACAACTACAGCAACTAATATTAAAAGATATAGAGAGCAATTAGATAAAATTGGTTTCTCTTTTGATTGGAGTAGAGAAGTACGTACGTCTACTCCGGAGTATTATAAATGGACACAGTGGATTTTTATTCAGTTGTTCAACTCTTGGTATAATAATAATTCTAATAAGGCAGAAGACATAATTACATTGATTGCTCTTTTTGAAAAAGAAGGTAATGCAACAGTAAATGCTGTTTCTGATGAAGATATTATTGCTTTTACGGCAGAGGAGTGGAAAGCATTTGACACTAAAAAGCAACAAGAATTACTTTTACAATATAGGTTAACATATTTGGCTGAAACTGAAGTGAACTGGTGCCCAGAATTAGGTACGGTTTTAGCAAATGATGAGATTGTAAACGGAGTTTCAGAACGCGGTGGTCACCCTGTTATCCGTAAAAAAATGACACAATGGAGTATGCGAATTTCTGCATATGCACAACGTTTGTTAGATGATTTGACTACGGTAGATTGGCCACAACCGCTTAAAGATTCACAAACCAATTGGATTGGTAGAAGTCAAGGTGCTTCAGTAACGTTTCAAATCCTCCCCCTAGCCCCCTCCGAAGGAAAGGGAACTGCTCCTGGGTATATGACTGGGGGTAATAATTCGCATTTATTATTGGAAAAAGCTAAAGAGATGCGAAATAATCCTACAGAGGCAGAAGCTGTGTTGTGGGAAAGTTTGAAAGGGAAAAATAGTGGAGATAAATTTAGAAGACAACATCTAATTGCTGATTTCATAGTTGATTTTGTATGCCTTTCTAAGAAATTAGTTATTGAGGTTGATGGGGCTATTCATGATACTCAAAAAGAGGCAGATCAAGTACGTACAGATGTTTTAAATGCTAGAGGTTTTAAAGTCATTCGTTTTACGAATGAAGAAGTTATAGGAGATTTAGACACAGTCTTAAAAAGTATAACAAATGAGCTTGCAATTAGCAAGGAAGTTCCCCCTTCGGGGGTTAGGGGGATTGATGTGTTTACCACGCGCCCTGATACTATTTTCGGAGTTTCTTTTATGACGCTGGCGCCAGAGCATGAGTTGGTAGCTAAAATAACCACTCCAGAGCAGAAAGCAGCGGTAGATGCATATATTGAGGCAACCGCAAAACGTAGCGAGCGGGAGCGTATGGCAGATGTTAAAACCATTTCAGGAGTATTCACGGGGGCTTATGCAGAGCATCCTTTTACCAAAGAGCCGATTCCGATTTGGATTGGTGATTATGTTTTAGCAGGATACGGTACAGGAGCGGTTATGGCAGTGCCTTGTGGTGATCAGCGTGATTATGATTTTGCTAAAAAATTCAATATAGCTATTCCTAATGTATTTGAAGGCGTAGATATTTCTGAAGAAGCACATGCTGATAAAGATAAAACTGTAATTGCAAATTCTGATTTCTTAAGCGGATTGCCGTATAAAAAAGCGATGAAATTAGCAATTTATGAATTGGAAAAAATAGGACAAGGAAAAGGGAAAATTAACTACCGTTTGCGTGATGCTGTTTTTAGCAGACAACGGTATTGGGGAGAACCTTTCCCAGTATATTATGTAGATGGTATGCCGCAAATGATAGATGCGAAGCATTTACCAATTGCATTACCAGAAGTAGAAAAATATTTACCCACCGAAACTGGTGAGCCACCATTAGGGAATGCTACCGTTTGGGCCTGGGACACGGTTTCTAACCAGGTTGTAGATAACAGTAAGATAAATAACGCCACGGTGTGGCCCTTAGAATTAAATACCATGCCAGGTTGGGCGGGGAGTAGTTTCTACTTTAACCGCTATATGGACCCCAATAATGAGAATGAAATATTCTCTAAAGAGGCGATGGACTATTGGCAAGATGTAGATTTATACATTGGTGGTAGTGAGCATGCAACAGGACATTTATTATATGCTCGTTTTTGGCAAAAATTCTTGTTTGATAAAGGGGTAGTGCCTAAAAACGAGTTTGCTAAAAAACTGATCAATCAAGGAATGATTACGGGGACAAGTGCTTTTGTTCATAGAGTGGGTTATAATATTTCAAGATTTTCTGATGTGGATCTTACACAAGAAGAGTTGGATTTAATTGATGAATTGAGTGATAAATATAAGATTTTAGAAAATACATTTATTTCTAATGACGTAATTAAGCTCATTAGGGTTTATTATGGAGATGTTAAAAATAACGAAGAACAAGAACATAATGATTTTGTTTTATCGATTGATAAGAAGCTAACCTCTATAATTGAAAAAGAAATAGAGAAATTAAATTTAAAAGGAAAAGTTGTAATTGAGAATAATTCCAGAAATTATTACGAAACGCACGTTGATGTATCGTTTGTAAATGCTTCAGATGAATTAGATGTTGAAATGTTTAAAAATTGGAGGAAAGAGTATAAGGATGCTACTTTTATTTTGGACAATGGTGAGTTTTACGATGAGAACTCCTCCCCTTCGGGGAGGTCGGGAGGGGAATTTAAAGTTTCTCGCGAAGTAGAAAAAATGTCTAAATCTAAATACAATGTGGTAAGTCCGGATAGTATTTGTGTAGAGTATGGGGCAGACAGTTTGCGTTTGTATGAGATGTTTTTAGGGCCATTAGAGCAATCTAAGCCTTGGAATACAGCTGGTATTACAGGTACTCATGGTTTTCTTAAAAAATTATGGCGTTTGTACCATTCTGGAGAAAATGGAGCTTTTTACGTAACAAACACCCCTCCTTCGGAGGGGTCGGGGGAGGATTTAAAAACTTTGCATAAAACCATAAAGAAAGTACAAGAAGATATTGAGAATTTCTCATTTAATACCTCGGTATCTACCTTTATGATTGCGGTAAATGAACTGTCTGCACAGAAATGTACGAGTAGAGAAGTGCTAGAGGCGTTAATTGTTTTAGTATCGCCTTACGCACCACATATCGCGGAAGAATTATGGAGTAAATTAGGACATACAGCATCTATTGCTACAGCACCGTTTCCAAAGTTTGAAGCATCACATTTAGTAGAGAGTAGTAAAGAATATCCAGTTTCTTTTAATGGAAAAATGCGTTTTAAATTAGAGCTTCCGATGGATTTTACTAAAGATCAGATAGAAGAAGCAGTAATGGCTCATGAAAAAACAATACAACAATTAGCAGGAAGAGCACCTAAAAAGGTAATTATTGTTCCTGGTAAAATTATCAATATAGTAGGGTAAATTTTATTTAACACCAATCTGCAGCAGTAAATGCAGTAGATTGGTGTTTTTTCTTCGTAGTTTGTTTAAGGTTGACAATTCTGTAACACTTTATTCGAAAATCTGAATTTTAAGCATCAATTTTATAATTTCAGCAAAACAATACAGGGCTTATTGTTAAAAGTTTGATTATTAGCTAAACCATCACAATTTTACTGGTTTTTGTTTTTTTATTATAACTATTTGTAGCAAATTTGACGCGACTAATTATAATTAAAATTGACATTGGCGAATTAATTTGTTTGTTGAAAAAACTTAATATTTGCCTTTGTCTTTTTTAGTTTGTTTTTTATTATAAATTTCTTGCTATAATCTGATTATCAAATTCATATCTTACAGAGATTTATCTTTTTTAACGAAAGTTTTAATATACAAAGCAAATGAAAATAGGTATCCCTAAGGAAATTAAAAACAATGAGAGTCGTGTAGGAATGACTCCAGGTGGTGTTTTTGAACTTGTAAAACACAACCATGAAGTATTTGTACAGTCAACAGCAGGTGATAATAGTGGTTTCTTAGATGAAGCTTATGTAGATGCTGGAGCTACAATTCTTGAAACCATTGAAGAGGTATATGCTATCGCTGAAATGATTGTAAAGGTTAAAGAACCTATTCAGGAAGAATACAGCCTTATTAAAAAAGGACAAATTGTATTCACATACTTCCATTTTGCTTCAAGCGAGCCTTTAACTAAGGCTATGATAGAAAGTGGTGCTGTCTGTATTGCTTATGAAACAGTAGAAGATAAAGATGGTGGCTTACCATTATTAACGCCAATGTCTGAAGTTGCTGGTAGAATGTCTATCCAACAAGGGGCAAAATATTTAGAAAAACCAGTAAAAGGTCGTGGACTATTATTAGGTGGTGTACCAGGAGTTCCTCCAGGAAAAGTTTTAATACTTGGTGCAGGGGTAGTAGGTATGCAAGCTGCTAAAATGGCATCTGGTTTAGGTGCTCAGGTAACTATTTTGGATGTTGACATGAAACGTTTGCGTTATGCAAATGACGTTTTACCAAATAACTGTACTACGTTATTTTCTAACGAATACAACATTAGAGAATTTGTACAAACACATGATCTTATAATTGGTGGTGTTTTACTTAAAGGTAAAAAAGCGCCAAATTTAATTACTAGAGACATGCTAAAAACCATGAAGTCTGGTGCTGTTATTGTAGATGTTGCTGTAGATCAAGGAGGTTGTGTAGAAACAACAAGACCTACAACGCATGAAGATCCTATTTATATTATAGATGAAATTGTACATTATTCTGTTGCAAATATGCCAGGTGCGGTACCTTATACTTCTACTATAGCGCTTACTAACGTAACTACAGCTTACGCTATTAAGATTGCTAATATGGGTTGGAAAAAAGCATTAGCTTCTGATCCGGGACTACAGAAAGGTTTAAATATTTCTGAAGGTGAAGTAGTTTATAAAGAAATTATTGAGGCATTTGAATGGGCTTCTTAAGCTAATTCATTCTCAAAAGTTTTAAAGTCCTGCCAAATTTTCCACATTTACGTGTTGGAAAATTTTGGCGGGATTTTTGCGTTAGTATAGTATAGCAAAGAATCTTTGCTATATTTAAGTTTTAAAATAAAAAATTATGTACGGATATTATATATTAATAGGAGCGATTGCATTAGTTAGTTGGTTAGTAAGCAGGAAGCTGAAAAGCAAATTTGAGCAATACTCAAAAATACATTTAAGAAATGGCATGAGCGGTGCAGAAATTGCTGAAAAAATGCTAGCGGATAATGGTATTCGTGATGTAAAAGTAATTTCTACACCGGGCATGTTAACAGACCATTATAATCCTTCAAATAAGACTGTAAATTTAAGTGAAGGGGTCTATAATCAGCGTAATGCTTCTGCGGCAGCAGTTGCGGCTCACGAATGTGGTCATGCGGTACAACATGCGCAAGCCTATCAATGGTTAGGCTTACGATCTAAATTAGTTCCTATTGTAAACGTTACCTCTAGCATGTCTATGTGGATCGTATTTGGTGGACTAATGTTAGGTGCAGCTGCTGGATTTGGAATTGGGTATTATGTCGCAGTCGCAGGTCTAGTTATGATGAGTTTTGCTACGATTTTTAGTTTAGTTACCTTACCCGTAGAATATGATGCAAGCCATCGTGCATTGGCATGGTTAAAGAATACAAATATGTTAGCTCCAGATGAATATGCTGGCGCAGAAGATGCTTTGAAATGGGCTGCAAGAACCTATTTAGTAGCGGCTATTGGTTCCGTTGCTACTCTTGCATATTGGGCTTTACAAGTATTTGGAGGAAGAAGGTAATATAACTTTTAATAGATAATAAAAAAGGTTCCTTTACTTAAGGAACCTTTTTTATGTCTAAGATTTTTACAGTTTGTTCATAGGTGTGTAAGCGCATGATGTGTACTATGCATCTGAGAAGTTCTATATCCTTGCTTTTCTTAATTTTAACATCGTATCTATTTTTTTTGGAAGAGTTAAAAACCTCATATTTAATGGTGCTTTCAGATACAATCTCATCAAAATAAGTGGAGAATAAAGCGATAGACTTAGTTTTGATTTCTTTTAAAATTTCAGTTTTGTTATCATATTTTATAGAAAGCTGTGTTTGATAATGACAAGATTCTGTACCTGTATTAGGTAATGTCTGTATCGCAGTCCTTTTTGTTTGTATTAAAGAGTTCTCTTAAAAGAGACTTTGGGTTTTCTTTATTAAATAATTTAAAAATTACTTCATTTTTTAAGAGATACTGATTAGTAAGTTCTTTTGCCAGCTTACATTGGCCATCAAACTATCAGATTTCAATTCTTCTTTGCAGGAAAAAAAGCATAGTGCTACACAAGCAATACTATAGCTTAGTTTTTTATTTTTGAAACTTAGAGAAATTAACCTTATATCGTTATTTGGCGTTCTATTTGTTGATCTAGCGAAATAAAAGTTTCCGTTCTTGATACCCCATCAATCTGTTGAATCTTATTGTTTAAAACCTGCATTAAGTGCTCATTATCTCTACATAATACCTTAATTAAAATAGACCAGTTTCCTGTAGTGTAATGACATTCAAGAATTTCAGGAATTTTCTCTAATTGTTTTACAGCGACTGGGTTGCTCATTGCTTTATCTAAATAAATACCCACATAAGCCATCGTAGAAAACCCAAGTACTTTTGGATTAATTACAAATTTTGACCCTGCAATAAGTCCTGAATTTTCTAGTTTCCGGAGCCTTTGATGAATAGCAGCGCCAGAAATACCTATGTTTCTAGCTATTTCTAGAACAGGTTTACGGGCATCAGACATTAGAAAACGTAATATCTTTTTATCTATTCCATCAATTTTTACATTTTCTTTAGCTGATTTCATTTGTTCTAGTTTCAATTTAGAATGAAATATAGCAAATTAGTTTCAATTACTAACTAGCAACCGTGTTTGGATTGTATCCCAAGTAAGGTACTTCTTCCTCATTAAATATAATTCCGTAAGCTTCTAGTTCTTTTAAAATAGGGGTATATACTTCTTCTTGTAGTGGAATTTGTATTCCTGCGCGCGTAATTTTTTTATTTAAAATTAATAAAGTAGCAATCGCAACAGGTAGGCCTACTGTTTTAGCCATAGCCGTATGGCTTCTATTTTCGCCTATGACCACCATGTTGGCATCAATCTGTTTTTTAACCCCGTTTAATTCATAACCAAATTTATGATACATCACTATCATATCTTTGTCTTCGTCTGCAAGAGTCCAGCTATCTTCAAGTATATTTTGTAGTATTTGTGCTGGAGTTGCATTTTTAAGGGCAATTTTTTTGTCAGCGCTAAATAAGTCAAGTTCCAGTAATTTCTCCCACATAATATCATCTTGATCTATTTTTAGATAATACCTAAGTTTCAATTCTACGGAGTCAGTAGGAGAATAGGGTAGAAATAAATTCACAAATTCTCTATAGGCCATTCCTTCAGAGTTTTCAATGGTATAGCTATCGTCTGTTAAACCTAATTGCACAAACATATTCCAAGCCTTAGAGAAACCTACACGTCTCATAGTTCCTCTGTATAATGTGAGAATATCATTGAGGCCATAAGCTTCGCGGTATTTTAAGGAGTCTCTATTAGCGTAGACTTCAAATTTGCCATACCCTTTAATATCTACAAACTCTGTTCTTCTAAATAGTTTGTGGTATGGAATATACTTATAAGTTCCTTCTTGAATAAATTGTGCCGTACCACCTTGACCTGCTACGACTACGTTTCTAGGGTTCCAAGTAAATTTATAATTCCATAAATTGTTATCGCTCTCAGGGGCTACTAATCCTCCTGTAAAAGATTCAAACAATATCATTTTGCCCCCTTTCTTTTTAATTCCATCAATGATCTGCATGGCGCTCATATGGTCAATACCTGGGTCTAGACCAATTTCGTTCATGAATACAAGCCCTTTTTCTTTAGCTTCTTTATCTAAAGTTTTAATTTCATCACTAACATATGAAGCGGTAACTAGGTGTTTGCTAAATAAGATACAGTCTTTGGCAATATTAATGTGCATATGCGCTGGTAGCATGGATACAACGATGTCTACTTCTTGTACTGCTTTTTGGCGTTTTTCTGTATTGAAGATGTCTAGTTTTATAACAGCGAAATTTGAATGATTTTTAAATTTTGCAGGTATAGTCTCCGGATTTAGATCTGCAATGACAACATGTAATTGTTCATCAATTGCTTTTTCTAAAAAGTAATCTAATAGATATGATGTGGACTTACCAGCACCAGTAATTAGAATTTTACGCAGCATAGTTTTGTATCTTTATAGTGACATTTAAATTTCACATTTGTTATATATGTAAAAATAACAATCATTTTAGTTATGAACAAAACAATTTTTACTACAGGAATATTATTTGGGACACTTGCAGTGGTACTTGGCGCATTTGGGGCACATGGTTTAAAAAATTTGATAAGTGTAGAGGCGGTAGCATCTTATAATACGGGAGTTACCTATCAAATGTATCATGCATTATTACTTTTAATTCTTTCAGGAGTTAGTAAAATTCAAGAAAAAGATAAGAAGCTAATTTATTGGATGTTTACGATCGGGATAATTTTCTTTTCTTTTTCTATTTATTTATTAGCAACAAACAGCTTGTTTTCTTTCAATTTTAAGTCCATTGCGTTGCTTACACCTATCGGTGGGATGCTATTAATTGTAGGTTGGGTTTTACTTGGTTTTCGCTATTACAAAGAAAATTATTAGATATTAACGAAAAAACTACCCTATGAATTATAATTTCAATAATTTTACCCCATTAAAACTAATAAATCTTCTTTAATATGGATAAGATTGCGAAAACGATTTCGTTGATTAAGTATGGTATTACAAGTGAAAATGTACATTATCAATTATCACCAGATGATTTACATAAATTAACCCTAGAAAAGGGTATGGGGAAAGAAGCATCTTCTGGTGCTCTTGCGGTAAATACAGGTGAGTTTACCGGTAGGTCTCCTATGGATAGATTTATAGTAAAAGATGAAGTTACAAATGATAAAGTCTGGTGGGGCAATGTTAACATTCCTTTTGAGCCTGCTGCTTTTGATACCTTGTATGATAAAGTCATCACTTATTTAAATAATAAAGAAATTTATGTACGCGATAGCTATGCGTGTGCAGATGAAGATTACAAATTAAATATTAGGGTAATTAATGAGTACCCTTGGTCTAACATGTTCGCTAGTAATATGTTTTTGAGGCCAACAGAACAAGAATTGGTAAATTTTGATCCAGAATGGACGGTAGTGAATGCTCCTGGTTTTATGGCAGATGCTGAAGTAGATGGTACGCGTCAACACAATTTTGCAATTTTAAATTTCACTAGAAAGATTGCTTTAATTGGTGGTACAGGGTATACAGGAGAAATTAAAAAAGGAATTTTTTCTGCTCTTAATTTTATTTTACCGGTATATAAAAATACATTACCAATGCACTGCTCTGCAAATGTTGGGAAGGATGGCGATACTGCAATTTTCTTTGGACTATCGGGAACAGGGAAAACAACACTATCTGCAGATCCGAATAGAAAACTAATTGGTGATGATGAGCATGGTTGGACCAAAGAGAATACCATTTTTAATTTTGAAGGAGGGTGCTATGCTAAAGTAATAAACCTATCTGCAGAAAATGAACCAGAAATTTTTGGAGCAATTAAAAAAGGGGCGTTACTAGAGAATGTTGTTATGGACTCTCAAGGAGTTGTAGATTTTGAGGATATTTCTATTACTCAAAATACAAGAGTAAGTTACCCAATTGATCATATTGAAAATATTCAAGTACCTTCTATAGGTGAAAACCCTAAAAACATCTTTTTTTTAACGGCCGATGCTTTTGGGGTTTTGCCTCCAATTTCTAAGTTGACTCCTAGCCAAGCGGCTTACCATTTTATTTCTGGATATACGGCAAAAGTAGCTGGTACTGAGGCAGGAGTTGTAGAACCTACGCCTAATTTTTCTGCTTGTTTTGGAGCTCCATTTATGCCTTTGCATCCTACGAAGTATGCAGAGATGCTAAGTAAGAAAATGAAAGATGCAGGCGTTAATGTTTGGTTGGTAAATACAGGATGGACAGGTGGTCCTTACGGAATAGGAACACGTATGAAGTTGAAGTATACTCGTGCCATGATTACAGCAGCTCTAAATGGAGATTTAGGATTGTACTCTTACGATAAGTATCATATTCATTCTGTATTTGGCGTTGCACAGCCTAGAGAATGTCCTGGGGTGCCTACAGAAGTTTTAAGCCCTAGAACAACATGGAATAATGATGAGAAATATTACACAACAGCATTTAAGCTATCTAATGCTTTCCGTGAGAATTTTAAAAAGTTTGAATCGGATGCAAATGAAGAAATAAGACGTGGCGGACCACAACGCTACGGATTCTAAAAACTAAAAAAGCCTCTGAAAAGAGGCTTTTTTTATACTAGTACATAAGAAATTAGTACTTATTTTTTATTTAATCCTGCTATATATTTCTGTAACGCCATAGTCATTGAAGGCGTTTCAGGAGTTGGAGCTTTTATGTCTATTCTTAAGCCAGCATCGGTAGCTGCTGCTACGGTAGAATTTCCGAAAACGGCAATTCTAGTATCTTTTTGTTCAAAATCTGGGAAATTCTTTAATAAAGATTCAATTCCAGATGGACTAAAGAATACTAAAATATCATAATACACATCTTTCAAATCAGAAAGGTCACTAACTACAGTTTTGTAGAAGATACCTCTGGTCCAATTTAATCCTAATGCATCAAGTGTTTCAGGAACAATCGGTTTTAGAGAATCTGAAGATGGTAGTAAAAATTTTTCATCTTTATACTTTTTGAAAAGAGTAGAAAGATCTTGAAAATTCATTTTACCTACATATATTTTACGCTTTCTGTATACTACATATTTTTGTAGATAATAAGCAACAGCTTCTGACTGACAGAAATATTTCATCGAATCAGGTACTTTAAAGCGCATTTCTTCTGCAATTCTAAAAAAATGATCTACAGCGTTTCTGCTAGTTAATATTATAGCAGTAAAATTATTTAGATCAATTTTTTGTTGCCTTACAGTTTTGGCATCTACGCCTTCAACATGTATAAAAGGTCTAAAATCTACCTTTACTTTTTCCTTGTCAATAAGTCGGGAATATGGAGAGTTTTCCATCTTCGGTTCTGGTTGTGAAACCAAAATCGTTTTTACTTTCATAAGCATCAGTCTTTAAAGTAATCTCCTAAAAGCACTAAGGGTGCTATTTCGAGTGTGCAAAGGTACAAAATAAAATAGAAAAAATTATTGGTAATTAATTTTTGATGATTTCTTATCGCAGTAACCCATCCTAGGGTGTTAATTGTTATAATTAACAATACACTTATATAAATTACAATTTTTGAATCTTTTACGATATAAGTAAGAAGAATATTCGCAATGAACATTACTAAACTACTGTAATTAAAGTAAGATATTTTTTTAAATAAAAATTCGCTAATAGCTCCTTGGATGTTAAAAACAAAGGCATTACATAGATGTAGTATTAATTTAGAAAAGAAAAAAGCAATTAGGACTCCTAGCGTAATCATGTAAGAAAAAGGAGTGGTACTACGTTGAGTTACGTGAAAAATTGAATCTAAATAATATAAAAATAAAGCAAAATTCAGCAATTGAAAAATAGAAAGAAAAATAGTGAACCAATGCGATAGTTTGTCTTTTTTATTATAGAGAAAGATATATTTATTGTTGAAAGGTAAAATAATAAAATTTGCAAATCTACCGTAGTAAATCTTTTTAGCTAGAACCATTGTGGCAATGCTACAACATAAGATAAGGGTAATCCAGTCTACGTTTTCGATTGTTCTTAGTAAAACCTCTTTCATTTAGTTTACTAATTTTATATTATCACCATTCATCCCTGGTTGAAGTCCGTTTTCACTAATTGCAATTTTAAAATAGCCCGGATTTTCCATTTTAAATGGTGGGAGTTTAAAACTGTAATATACGGTGTCTTTGGCTTTTAATAGCGTAATGTTTGCGTCTTTTGGAACTGGCGTAATGGGCACAATTTCTTCCGGGCGCTTGTATTGTGTGTGATAAGCAACCTTGTATTTTAACTTACTTAGTTCAATATCAAAATCATAAGGGTTGTAAATTTTTAAAGTGATGTCGCTTTTATTTTTAAGTGAAATCTCACTTTCATCAAGAATAGCACGTAATTTTCTAAAAGATTCAAAATCATTCATGTAAACACCAAAACCTTTTTTCTGTTTAGGTAAATCAACAGCGATGTCGCCTTTTTTTAAATAGCCTGAAACATAGAGTATTTTTTTATGTTGCACTTTTGATTCGGTATCATCTATGGAATATTGATTTCTTCGATACATGACATTATTTAATGAGAACGAAGTTTTTCCAGAGTAAAACTCATACATAGGTGCGTTTCTATAAGAGTTTTCAAAAACTACAGGAGTATCGCCAACCCTATCACTAATAGATGCTGCCCACTCTTTATTTCCGTGTGACTCATAATGTATAGGTGCAATTTCTTCGAACACTAACACAAAACGTATAAATATAAGGAGAACAATATTTACTAATCCCATTCTAAAAATCCATTTCCTGGCATTCTCATTCTCTAACATATAATTAAAAGCAAGTATAGCTAGTGATATAGAGATAACAATTATCCACTGCGTTTGTATGCGACGATTAAAACTAGAAATAAAGAAGAATATGATGGTGCCGTATGTTAAGTACAATAAAGCTTTGTTGAATAAATCTGTCCCCTTAGTTTTCCATAATGCTTTATAGATCCAGAAAAATGTAAGCCCGAATAAGGCAAGAAGGTTTAAAAAGAAGCCAACGGTATAATCATTAAAGTCATAAGCCCTATTAGGGCGCTCAAATAGATGATATTTTACGGATACAAAATCGTTTTCATAGAGCCATAAAAAGTGTGGCAAATAACCTAGTAATGCTACGAATACTGCTAGCCATGCATATTTGTTTAAAACTAATTTTATGTTTGAAATTAACACAAATATAATCACTAAAACGGCGTGGTATTTACTGTACATTAACGCGCTCATAATTAAGCCTAAAATTATTGATAATAGGATAGAAGGGGCGGCAATGAACTTTTTATAAACATATAAAAAGGCAGCGGTGAAAAATAAAAGGGGTGTATCTGGGAGGGTAAAAAAGCCGTAGGCATTTAAGAGAGTCATTGAAAATGTGAGGACAAAAAAGTGTAGCACATAATCTTTCTTTTTTGGGTTATCTATTACTAGCCAAATAAATAGAAGTGTACCTATAGAAAGTAAGCAGCTCATAAACCGAACGCCTAGCTCACCATCAAAGAAAAAACTACTTAATTTAATTAAGAAAGCCACCATGGGTGGGTGGTCAAAATAACCCCAGGCCATATGTTGAGCATAATGCCAATAATAGGCTTCATCAAAAATTAAATCGGTAAAATAACTTTGTATTAAATTGATCGCGAAAATAATTCCAAGGATAAAAATAAATAATTTCGGCAGTTTCTGCATTTTTCAACAAGCTTATTTGCGCAAAACTACAAATTATAAGACATAGGCTTTTAATTAATTAGTGTAATTAGCTTTTTTGTCTAAAATAATCATAAATACTATAGGTGAATTTCGTTACCAGTATAAAAAAACTATTTTTGCAAGAATAGATTTTTTTTTATGATCGATAGTCTTGTAATTATTCCAACTTTTAACGAAATTGAAAACATAGAAGCTATAATTAAAGCTGTTTTTGATTTGGAGAAGGAGTTTCATGTGTTAATTGTTGATGATAATTCACCAGATGGAACTGCGAGTAAGGTTATGGAGCTACAAAAAGCCTTTCCAGGAAAACTATTTTTAGAAGTTAGAAAAGAAAAAGCAGGTTTAGGCACGGCTTATATTCATGGCTTTAGATGGGCATTAGCAAACCATTATGAATTTATTTTTGAAATGGATGCTGATTTTTCACATACCCCGGCCGATCTTACGCGCCTTTATCAAGCTTGCGTAGATGGGGCAGATCTGGCAGTAGGATCTAGATATATTAAAGGTGTTAATGTTGTTAACTGGCCTCTACATCGTGTATTGTTGTCTTATGGAGCATCATTCTATGTAAAAATTATTACAGGAATGCGAGTTCATGATCCTACAGCGGGCTTTATTTGTTATAAAAGAAGAGTTTTAGAAAATATAGATTTATCTGCGATTCATTTTGTAGGCTATGCTTTTCAAATAGAAATGAAATTTAGAGCGCATTTAAACAAATTTAAGATTGTAGAAGTGCCTATTATTTTTACCGATCGTGTATTGGGAAAATCAAAAATGAATTCTTCTATAGTTCGAGAAGCTATTTTTGGCGTAATCAAAATGAAATGGATGAGCTTTTTTAGAAAAAATAAATTTAAATCATGAGTAAGTTTTTAATAAAGAATGCTACTATCGTCAATGAAAATAAGCTAGAAGTAGCAGATATTCTTATTCAAGACGATATTATTCAAAAGATTGCTACTGATATTTCAGATGCTACAGCTACGGTTATTGATGCCTCTGGAAAATATATTTTTCCCGGAATTATTGATGATCAAGTTCATTTTAGAGAACCAGGATTAACCCATAAGGGAGATATAGCTAGTGAAAGTAGGGCAGCTGTTGCAGGAGGGATTACAACCTTCATGGAGCAGCCAAATACCAACCCACAAACAACAACTATAGATAAATTAGAAGAAAAATTTGCGATGGGCGCTAATAGCTCGTATGCTAATTATTCATTCTTATTTGGGGGGACCAATGATAATCTAGAGGAACTTAAAAAATTAGATAGAAATGCCTGTTCTGGGGTAAAATTATTCTTAGGATCGTCTACTGGTAATATGTTAGTAGATAATGAGGAGGTCATAGAAAAAATATTCAGAAATACAGAAATGGTGATCTCGGCACATTGTGAAGATGAAACCACCATAAAAAATAATCTGGCCAAATACAAGGAGCAGTATGGAGATAATATCCCTATGGAATACCATCCTTTAATACGAAGTGCAGAAGCTTGTTATCTGTCATCATCTAAAGCAATAGCCCTAGCCAAACAAACAGGAGCAAGATTTCATGTGTTTCATTTGTCTACAGGAATAGAGACTTCACTTTTTAGGAATGATATTCCTTTAAAAGAAAAGAAAATTACTGCCGAGGTGTGTTTGCATCATTTATGGTTTTCTGATGAAGATTATAAAACTAAGGGTAGTTTAATTAAATGGAATCCTGCAGTAAAATCCGCAGAAGATAGAGATCAATTATGGGATGCTTTTTTAGATGACCGTATTGATGTTTTAGCAACAGATCATGCGCCGCATACTATGGAGGAGAAAGATAATGTGTATACTAAAGCACCGTCAGGCGGGCCGTTGGTTCAGCATGCATTGCCAGCTATGTTAGAGAAGTACCATCAAGGTAAAATAAGTTTAGAGAAGATTGTAGAGAAAATGTGTCATAACCCAGCTATTTTATTTGAAATAGATCGCAGAGGTTATGTGCGTGAGGGGTATTATGCAGATTTAGTTTTGGTAGATTTAAAAGATTCTTGGACGGTTTCTAAAGCAAATATTGCCTATAAATGTGGTTGGTCTCCTTTTGAAGGAAGTACCTTTCAGTCAAATATATCGCATACTTTTGTAAACGGACATTTAGCTTATGAAAACGGAAATTTTTCTAAGAAACGCAATGCTAAACGTCTTACATTCAATAGATAAATTATGCATAGACTTGTTATTTTAGTTGCTTTAATTTTGATGGTTTCTTCTTGCAAAGAGGAATTAATTAAGCCGCCAGAAAACCTTATTACAAAAGACAAGATGTCGGTAATTTTGTACGATTTAGCTTTAGTTACCGCTGCAAAAAATACGAGTGTAGATGTTCTAAAAAAAAATGATATAGAAGCCATGAAATATATTTATACCAAACATGGTATAGATAGCCTTCAGTTTGTAGAAAGCGATGTTTATTATGCTTCGAACCCAGAGGTGTATGATGAGATTTATGAAGGTGTAGAAGCTAAATTAAAAGGAGATCTTAAAGTTGTAGAAGATGCTAAAAAGGAGCAACGAACCTTAGATAGTATTGAGCGTATACGTAAGCCTAAAAAGCTTGATAGTATAACGGTAGAGAAACCTCTGAAGCCAAAAGTGAATTAAGAAGTTTCCTTTTTAAAATGTTCTGTACAAAAATCTAGTACCTTATCTATAGGTTCAAAGGTGTAGCTAAAAGCAGTTTTTATCTTTTGATTGTCATATTGTTTTTGCTCTTGGAGCGATTTTGTGCTGTTCTTCGTTAATTTTCGTTCCTTATTAGAGAAGAAGCTAGCAAGCCAATCTAGTCGCCATAAAAAGCTCAGCTGCCATTTTTTTAATTCTTTATTTGGGGGTCTTAGGTCTAGTTTCTTAGAAATATGGCATAAAATTTCTTTATAGGTGTTGTTTTCTGCAATAGCAATATAGCGTTCTTTATTTATCTCAGAATTCATTCCTAAGATCAATAGGTTTACAACATCTGTTACACCAATAAAACCTGTGCCACTAGGAGGGTAATATGCATATCCTTTTGCTGCGGTTTTAAATATAGTACCGCTTCCAGAATCCCAAAACCCAGGGCCTAGTATAACGCCAGGGTTCAGTATTATGCTAGGTAGGCCTTCTTGAGAGCCGCGCCAAACCTCTATTTCTGCATCGTGTTTAGTGAGTGCATACACATTGGCATCTTTTGCATTCCAATCGGAGTCTTCGTTGACAGTATCAGAATTAATTTCTTGACCAATAGTAGCAATAGAACTTATGTAAGCCAGTTTTTTGACCTTCTTTGCTAAGCTAATGTTTACAATATTAGCAGTGCCTTCGCAATTTATTTTAAATAGTTTGTCATAATTTCTAGGGTCAAAAGAAATTAAAGCCGCACAATGATACACATGTGTTATGTTTTCAAAAGCGATGTCTATGGCAGGAACATCATTGAGGTCTGCAAGTACCCATTCTATTTTATTGAATTGTTCTTGAGAATTTCTCGTGTAGTAAGAAAATATTTTTTCTACCTGTTTTAAGTCGCTATGTTCTCTGTGAATAGCTCGTACCACAGTATTTGTTTTGGTTAATTCAAACAAAAGATGTGACCCAACTAAACCTGTACCGCCTGTGACTAAAATCATGGTTTAAAAATACGGAATTGTAAATCATTTAATCAATTTTTACGGAGGCTAAAACTCTACATTCTTTTATATTTGCAGCTACATTAAAAAATAGTACACTAATGAAAACCAATTTTGTAGCAGAATTACAATGGAGAGGCATGTTACATGATGCCATGCCAGGAACAGAAGAGCATTTAATGAATGAAATGCAATCGGCTTATGTTGGTATAGATCCTACGGCAGATTCGTTGCATATAGGGCATTTAGTAGGGGTGATGATGTTGCGTCACTTTCAATTAGCAGGCCATAAACCGTATGCGCTTATTGGTGGTGCTACGGGAATGATTGGAGATCCTTCTGGGAAATCTACAGAACGTAACCTTTTAGATGAAAAAACCTTACGCCATAATCAGGATGCTTTGAAAGCACAGCTTTCTCGTTTTTTAGATTTTAGCGGTGCAGCAGATAATGCGGCTATTCTTGTCAATAATTACGATTGGATGAAAGACTTTTCATTCTTAGAATTTATCCGTGATGTGGGGAAGCATATTACTGTAAATTATATGATGGCAAAAGATTCTGTAAAAAAGCGTCTTTCTTCAGAAGCAAAAGAAGGAATGTCTTTTACAGAGTTTACCTACCAACTTGTTCAAGGGTATGATTTTTTACATCTTTTTAAAGAACACAATTGCACCTTACAAATGGGAGGTAGTGACCAGTGGGGTAATATAACCACAGGAACAGAACTTATAAGACGTATGGGTGGTGGTAAGGGTTATGCACTTACCTGTCCATTAATTACAAAAGCAGATGGTACTAAGTTTGGAAAGACTGAAGGGGGTAATGTTTGGCTAGATGCAGAACGTACATCACCTTACAAATTTTACCAATATTGGTTAAATACCTCTGATGAGGATGCAGAAAAGTATATTAAAATATTCACCTTTATCGGTAAAGAGGAAATAGAAGCTTTAGTAGCGGAGCATAAAGAAGCGCCCCATTTACGTGTACTTCAAAAGCGTTTAGCAGATGAGATTACCGTAATGGTACACTCACAAGAAGAACTTGATAACGCTGTTGAGGCAAGTGGAATTCTTTTTGGAAAATCTACAGCCGCAAGTTTAAAGAAATTAAATGAAAAAACATTCTTAGACATTTTTGAAGGTGTTCCTCAAGCAGAGGTAGCTATGGCAGATGTTGAGGAAGGTTTAGATATGATTGGAGCTTTAGCCGCGAAGACTAATTTTTTAGGGTCTAATGGGGAAGCTAGAAGAGAGCTGAAACAAAACTCTATCTCGGTAAATAAAGAGAAGGTTAAAGAAGACTACATAATTACAAAAGAAGATTTAATCAACGATAAGTTTGTTCTTCTACAGCGAGGAAAGAAAAATTATTTTGTAGTAGTCGTTGTTTAATTTTTTTTAAATTAAAGTCAATAAATAAATTATAAACACGTTAGTATAGAGTAATCGTTAATTTTGTAAGTAAATGCGTACTTTTTTTAAGTTTTTTATATTGATCTTGGTAATAACTAGCTGTGATAAGTTAGATGAATTAACCAAATTTGACATTGATTATGATAGTCAAGTAACCATTGAATCTTCAACAATAATAGATTTGCCTTTTAATGTGTCTACTCCAGATATGGAAACAAATTCAGAATCTGAATTTGAAGTAAATGACACACGTAAGGATTTAATTGAAGAAATAATCCTGAAAGAAATTACATTAACAATTACGTCTCCTGAAACCGCCGATTTTAGTTTTTTAGAATCTATTGAAGTTTATATTAATGCTGATGATTTAGATGAGATTTTAATCGCCTCTAAAACAGAGGTTGATGCAACAGCATCAGTTTTAGAATTAGATCTAGCAGATTCTGATTTGCAAGAATATATTAAGAAAGACTCTTTTACACTTCGTATGAGTACCGTAACTGATGAGGCTATAAGTCAAGATCATAAAATTGACGTGCATTCTGTTTTTGCTGTTGATGCAAAAATATTGGGATTGTAGAACTTATATTTTTGTTTGAAATATTGAAACCTTGGTAATTTATAATTGTCAAGGTTTTTATTTAAATATTTATTGTGTTTTTAAAAAACTAATAAATTACAGCCTCGAATATCAGAATGGTCAAAACGGCCTAATACCTCGAACGTATCATCATCATATTTTTTACCTAAATCTTGTGTCGCAATAAAGGAGCAGGAATTTATATTGGCCAAATCTATAACATTAACGCCGCCAGTTTTTCCTGTACTTTGGTAACTCAGGGCATCTTCTGGGTCTCTAATGATCACATCCATCCAAGGTGGAGTTTCAAAGATACCATCGCCTTTAGAGTATGCTTGTGATAACAGTTCGGTCATGCCATATTCAGAATGTATCTTCTGCACCCCAAAGCCCTCTTTTAGTGTGTCATGTAGTTCTTCTCTAATCATTTCTTTTCTTCGGCCTTTCATTCCGCCGGTTTCCATGATAATTACATTTTTTAGCTTAAGAGTGTAGTTTTCTACAATATCTAAAAGGGCGAAAGAAACTCCGATGAGAAGAATTTTGGTATTTGATTGGTCTAACTCTTTTAATTTCTGGACTAAAAGATCAAGGGTGTCTAAATAAAATCCGCTTTCTGGGTGCTTACTTCTTTTAATTAAATCATCGGCCATATAGATTAATGACGAACCTTGGCGTTCTAAATAAGAAGGTAATAAGGCTAAAACACAATAATCTGTAACAGCACCATAAAAATGAGTAAACGCCTTTAGGTAACTTTCTTCGTAGATAGAAACATCTGTTACATAATGTGTACTCGTCATTGTTCCTGTGGTTCCGCTACTGGTAAAAAGTATCTCGGGTTTTTTAGTAGTAGCGACTACTTTTTTGGATTTAAAAAATTCAATAGGTAAAAAAGGAATAGCGACGACTTTAGAAACGTTGCTAGGTGTTTTCTTCAGGTAGTTACAAAATTCTTGATACACAAGGTTATGGGTATATTGATGACGGTAGACCTGTAGGGCTACGGAATTAAAATCTGATGGTGATTGAATAGTAAAAATAGAAGAAGCGTCCATAACTAAATAATACGACCACAAAAGTAATCATACTCATTGGTCTAAAAAATTAAAACTCTTTTTCAATGATAGAAAAAGAGTTTTAATTATAATAGTTTGGTTTGGGTTATTTCACGACTAGCTTTCTAGAGGTGGTTTTGTTATTCTCTGTTACTTGCACAATGTAAACTCCTGCATCTAGTTTAGAGATATTTAATTCTTTATAGTGACTGTTTACTTGTAACACTAATTCTCCTAATAAATCATATACTTGAATATTCTTCTTTAGGTTGTCTTTTGTGGTAATGTAAACCACATCATTAAAAGTAGGGTTAGGATATAATTTGAAGCCAGTTATTTCGGTATTATTTGCACGGTTTTCTACGAGCTCTTGTCCTGAAAGAGAGAATGTAAAAACCATAAGTAGGATTAAGTAGATTTTTTTCATGTGTGATTTGATTGGGATATCTGATGTAAATTTAGTAAAAGAGTATAGGGAGCAGTACTAAATGTTGTGAAACACAGAATATTGTAGGTAAACAGACTTTTTTCTCTTTTTATGAGGTTTTTACTTTGTAAATGAGTCTTTTAGGTATACGAGTGTGTAGGCCTCTTTAATTATATTTGTAGGATAATTACTCAGTTGTAATCAAAAATGGGGTGAAATGTGATCTACTTTACGATAAGTTTTCGTGTTACCATTTTGTCTTTTTCGTAAACACGAATTACATAGATGCCGGCATCTATATCAGAAAGATTTAATTCGGTACCGATAATGGTAGATTCCATGACCTTAGTACCAAGGACATCAAAAATTAATACTTTTTTAGGAGCATTTAATAGGGTATTGATGTAGATTTTTCCGTTAGTTACAGGATTAGGGTATAATTTAAACCCTTCAATATCACCAGTAGTAGGCTTGTCCTGGCTATAACCAAGAGTTGCAATACATAGGAAGATTACAAAGTAGAGTTGTTTCATATTATACCGGTAACAAATAGTATACCACGAAGATAGTAAAATTATAAGTGTAGAAACGAATTGTTAAATTTAAATCAAAAATTTTCGATAAATGGTGCTGTATGTTTGAAATATAGTAGATTAAAGGTGCATTTTTTAAATTTCATAGAATATATGATGTAAAAAAAAAGCCTCGCAATTGCGAGGCTTTTAAGTACTGTATTTTGTTCGGTGGTATTATTTTATAACTACGAATGATGGGCTAGCCCAATCAAAAGCTGTTAGATCTGCTCCGATACCAGCCTTGCCAGTTACTGTATTGTCTGCGGTTACTGTAATCCCGTCTTCAATAACTGTAATAGCGCCATTAATGTCTCCTCCAATTTTATCTTCACCAACGTTACCTTGAGCGTAAGCATCAGTAAGAGTAACAGTACCATCTCCTTTGTCATCAGCAGTATCTATTCTGTTTTCGAAAGATGCAGATCCGTAAGTGGCAAAAAGTAAATTGTTTATAGTAGCAACGGTACCTCTTCTAATTTCTGCTCCAGCTTTAAGTGCTACACCAGGGTTTAGGTTTAATATTGTTACATTATTTAATGTAGGCATAGAAATAGGGGTTGCTGTAGCGTCACTTCCGTTACTATCTCCTTCAATACCTCTTGGGTCTTCTGAAGCAACATCAAAACCATCATTACGAACTCCAAAAGCGTTGTCGATTGTACCTGTATAACCTTCTGTCCAATCAAACATATCATCAGCAATATTAGAACAGAATACATTTGTTACATTAACAGTACCTCCAAAAAACTCGATACCATCATCATTACCGTTATTTACTACGATATTGTTTACAATAGTTCCGCTACCAACACCAAAGAAAGAGATGCCATTAAATTCTGATTCTCCATTAATTTTTGCGCCAGTATACTCTGCAATTACATAAGTTAATTCTCCAGAATTGTCATCATTGGTAGTACCTCCGTAAAATAATCCTGCAACTTCAGACTGTACATCAGTCCCTTTATTTGAAGGTGCTTTTCCTGCTAAAACAATTCCACCCCAATCACCAGCTTTTGGAGAAGCGGCATCAGAAGTAAATGTAATAGGGTTTGTTGCAGTTCCCTGTGCCATAAGCTTAGCGCCTCTTTCCACAGCTAAAAATACATCAGTTCTACCACTTTTTGCTTTAATAACGGTTCCAGGCTCTATCGTTAATGTAGCGCCTTCTTTTACAGTTAATGAGCCTGTGATGGTATATTCAATTGAAGCCAATAATTTACTATCTTCAGTTATTTCTCCAACTAGTTCACTCCCTGTAATTTCTCCGTTACTTTCTTCAGGTGCTGTTATTTCTCTATTGTCATCATCAGAAGAACAAGACATTACAGTTGCAGCGCATGCAGCGAAAATTAAAGTTTTTAAAGTTTTCATTTTAGTTTTTGTTTACGTTTTTTGTTTCACACAAATTAAAGACAACATCTTAACTATAGGATTACCTAAATATTAGTATTGTGTTAAGTAACGTTTTCTAATGTTAAGCTTATGTTTATTGCTAATTAATTACAAATAGGCATAAAAAAACCTCCTTGGTATAGGAGGTTTTTTTATTAGAAGTTTAACGATAATCCAGCAGATATACCAACGCCATTCTTATACGAATTCATTGTAATTTTTTCAGGAATATCTCTGTAGCGTTCAAAGCTAGGATTTAAGATGTTTTTAGCATTTAATTTTAATCCAATAGTTTTATTAAACTTGTGGCTAAGCACTAAATCTAAAATTGGAACTGCTTTTTCAATAATATTTTCTTGGAAGTTTGTACCTATACTGTATACTTTGTCACTTTGATAATTGAAAACTAGAGAGGCAATAGTTTCTTTTTCTTCAAAATCAAATTTATAAGAAACATCTGCATTTACAGTAAAAGGTGAGGCGCCTTCTAATTCAGAACTACTACCGGTATAATTAAATGAAGTATTATTCGCGTTGTATTCTAATTTAGTTTTCATAAAGGTAGCATTTGCGCCAACACTTATGTTGTTTCTTTTAAAATTGTCAGATTCACTATTAAAAAGATCTAATTTTGTTTCTACTTCTATTCCAAATACAGAAGCATCACCAGCGTTGTCAAAAGTAAAGTCTCTTTCTATGGAAGAGTTTCTTTCAAGTCTGTTAATTGAGTTTTGAATTAATTTTCCAAAAACGCCAACAGCAAATAGCTCATTTGATTTAGGAAACAATTCAAATTTAATTTCAGCATTGTAGTTATCGGAAGGTAAAAGTCCAGGATTACCAGATTCTTGATAATTGATACCTTCGTAAGCAAAAGGAGCAATTTCTTTAAATTGAGGATACGTATATGACAAACTACCAGAAGCTCTTAAGTTTATTTTATCATTCAAAGCATACTTCAAATTCAAAGAAGGTAAAATATACTGCTTATCTAAATCAATGCTGCTATTATTTGAAAAACCAGGGAAGCTTATGTTCGTGTTCCAAGTTACGTTCATTTTAATATCTTCCGCTCTAATACCTACGTTAGCAGTGAATTTGTCTGTTACGTTGTAAATAGCATCAATATAGGCTGCATGTACTTTTTTATCAGCATCATATAATTGTGGTAAATACGTTTCTGCATCGTTATTATTTCTACCTCTAGAGGTTTCAATACCAAAAACACCATTGGAAAGGTTTTCTTGGTTGAAAGTATTGTCAAGATTATCAAGGTCAACAAAAGCAGTTCTTGGAGAAGAAAAGTTATGGTCAAAATAGATACCATCAAATTTTCGGTCTGTAATTCTTCCGTTGTATCCTAAGGTTACTTTTCCTTTATTTTCAAAGCGCTCCCCTAAATACTTTACAGCGTTTACGTTTGCAGAATAATCATTTTCAAATAAATTTCCGTAAAAACGACTATTGTCTCTTACTGCATTTTGCGAAATTCTAGTGGTGTTATCATCATTATCTATAATGAAGGTGTTTTTTCTTCGGTCTGGTTCGTCATTATATATAGAGCTGTATCCAAGAGATGCGTTAACGTCAATAGTTTCTCCAAACTTATGGTTAGACAAAAGTTGATTTACAAAAAGTCTATTTTGTACTTCAGTTTGTAATAGTAAGTTTACAAGTCTATTGTCGTCTTCGCCTCTACCTATATCAGTAGTTGTCCCCGTGAAGTCTTCTATTTTTTGGTTGTTAGAATGAACAAATAAGTGATTAAAACTTAATTTGTGATTTGCATTTATCTTATACACTAAATTTCCCATTAACATTTTAGAGGCATTGTAGCTGTATGTTTTAGTGTCGAATTGTGATCCAGTATTTCCAACATCAATAGCGTTTTCTGAAACACCATCTTGAAAACTATACTTATTGTCAAAAGACCCTACTAAGAAGAAACTGATAGTACTTTCGTCAGATACTTGAAATTTCTTTCCGTAGTTTATGGATACTCCTAAATTAGGACTTGCCGTATTTGTTTCAGGAGTAAAACCGTTAGAAAAGCTGTATGCTGTTAAATCTCTAATGTTGTGCTTTGTATCTGTATTTACGCCCACCCAATTAGCACCATCAATATTTTTGAAGTCTTTAAAGGTGGTTTGTGAATTATAACCTGAAGAGATCCCTACTTTAAATAAAGATGAAGTAGTCATTTCTCTACTTACTATATCAATATTAGCACCCGCTACATCAGAAGATAAGTTGGATGAAAATGATTTAGAGATCCCTACGTTCTCAATAATATCAGTACCAAAAAGTGATAAATCTATATTTTTATCTCCTGGATCATTTGATGGTAATGGTAGTCCGTTAAACGTGGTACTGTTATAACGATCACCTAAACCTCTAACATAAATTTTGCTAGAGCCTTCTTTTTTGTTTACCCCTGTTACTTTCGTAGTTGCATCTGCAGCATCTGAAACTGCTTTCTTTGCTAATTCTTGTGCTCCAATTGCTGTTTTTATCTCTACAGCTCTTTTTTGATCTAATAAAAGTGCGGCTTCAGAATCTTTTCTAGTAGTTGTTGTTACAACCACTTCGTCTAAAGACATTCCTTCACTCGCTGCCATAGGAACATTTATAGTGGTTGCTTTTCCTGCTTCTATCGCTACATTCGGGATTTCAACAGATTCATACCCTAAATAGCTAAATACAACGATATAGGTGCCTGGATCAATATTTGCAATTTCGTATAATCCGTCAAAATCTGTAGTCGTACCTTTCGTTGTCCCTTTTATTAACACGTTGGCAAACGCCAAGGGTTCATCACTTGCTTCTTTGTCAATTACTTTCCCAACAACACTTCCTTTGTCCTGTGCGTAAGATAAAGTGGATACTATTAAAAATAATGATACTAATAGATACTTCATTTTGTTTTTGTCTTTTTACGCGGCAAAGAACGTTCGGCAGGGTAAAAGTGATGTTACCTCTATGTTAAAGATTTATTTTTTAAGCGTTAACTTAATGTTACGATATTAAATCAATGTTAAGTGCTTTAGTCGTAATTGTATTATCTTTACTTTTGAGCGATTAACAAACTAAAAGGCTTTAGGGGTAATGATTGCAAGTTGTTGATATACAGCGATAAGAATGTAATTTATGCCATAGAAAGTTCCAGAATTTAATTCAAGTATCAAATGAAAAAGAAGGACATTAGAATATTATTGGTAGATGATGAGCCAGATATTCTTGAGATTTTAAGTTACAACCTAAGCGCAGAAGGCTATGAAGTTTTTACAGCTAAAAATGGAGCGGAAGGGGTAGCTAAGGCAAAAAAGAAACAGCCACATTTGATCATACTAGATGTTATGATGCCAGAAATGGATGGTATAGAGGCATGTGAAATTATCAGAAATACGCCAGGTTTAGAAGAAACGATCATTACATTCTTAACAGCACGTAGTGAAGATTATTCTCAAGTTGCTGGTTTTGATGCTGGAGCAGATGACTATATTACAAAACCTATAAAGCCAAAAGTATTTGTAAGTAAAGTAAAAGCTTTATTAAGACGTTTAAAAGATGAGGAAGCCGCTGCAGAAGACATTGTGAAAGTAGGGAACATTGTCATAAATCGGGAGGAATATAAAATTGTGAATGACGGTCAAGAATTAGTGCTGCCAAGAAAAGAGTTTGAGTTGTTATCATTACTTACCTCTAAACCTAACAAAGTATTTAAAAGAGAAGTTATCTTAGATAAAGTGTGGGGTAATGAAGTTGTTGTTGGCGGAAGAACTATTGATGTTCATATTAGAAAGCTTCGGGAGAAAATAGGAGATGATCATTTTAAAACCGTAAAAGGAGTAGGGTATAAGTTTGTGTTATAATGGCAATATCCTTTAAAAAATCATACAAATTTGCATTTCGCTCAGCGACTTATATTACGGTAGCAATAACATTATTCTTATCTACTTTCTTGTGGTTAAAGGATGAATTAGACTGGTTGCTTCTAATTGTGTTTATGCTGATTACATTTACCGTTTGTTTTTTTGTAATTCAACTTCGGGTAGAAAAATTTATTTACAAACGAATCAAAAGAATCTATGATGATGTTTCATTATTAGAATCTTCTAGTTTGGCATCGCGTACCGTAACTACAGATATGGGTACGCTAACTTCTGAAATTGAAAAATTTGCGAAAGACAAAAAAATAGAAATAGATACCCTTAAAATTCGTGAAGAATACCGTCGCGATTTTATAGGGAATGTTTCGCACGAATTGAAAACGCCTCTATTTACGGTGCAAGGCTATATACTTACCTTGCTAGATGGTGCTGCGGATGATAAAGTGCTCCGTAAAAAATACCTACAACGGGCAAGTAAAGGGGTAGACCGTTTAATTTATATCGTTAAAGATTTAGATTTAATAACCAAATTAGAAGTGGGTGATTTAAATGTAGAACTAAGAGAGTTTAATATTGTAGAGTTAATTCAGAATGTGTTTGATCTTTTAGAAATGAAAGCAGCCAAGAAGAATATCTCGCTCACTTTTGATATGAAATACAAGACACCTATTTTGGTTAATGCGGATAGGGAAAAAATTCAGCAAGTAGTTACCAACTTATTAGTAAACTCCATTAAATACGGTCATGAGAACGGTACCACAGAGGTAAGTGTTGAAAATCTTATTAAAAATAAGGTGATTGTTAGGGTGACGGATAATGGAGAAGGAATTTCAAAACAGAATATACCTAGACTTTTTGAGCGTTTTTATCGTGTTGATAAAAGCGGAAGTAGAGAAGAAGGTGGGTCAGGATTAGGCTTGTCTATTGTAAAGCATATCATAGAAGCACATAATGAGCGTATTTATGTAGAAAGTGTGCAAGGTGTAGGGTCAGAATTTTCATTTACGCTTGAAAAAGTAAACCCAAAGTAAACCACTTAAAAGTATAAATATTCTTTTGTTTAGATATTCTCATATTGCATCATTCTTAATGCTAAGATTTTAGTAGTTTTGCCGATTCAATAAATATTACAAAAGTGGGGAGTAAAAACAAGTTAAAAAGGTTTAGAGAGAACGATACATTTGAAAATGTTCTTCAACCTGATAGAGACGATGTTCAGAAGGGTTTGTGCGATTTGAAAGGAAAATGGAGCGAATTTTTCAAGAATGATAATCCTATTGTTTTAGAATTAGGATGCGGTAAAGGAGAGTACACGATTGGATTAGCAAGACAAGATAAAAATAAAAATTTTATTGGGGTAGATCTTAAGGGTGCACGTTTCTGGCGTGGTGCTAAAACTGCAAAAGAAGAAGGCTTAGCTAACGTGGCTTTTCTAAGAACGCAAATAGAATTAATTGATTTACTTTTTGCAGAAAATGAAGTTTCTGAAATTTGGATTACCTTCCCAGATCCACAAATAAAATACAAGCGCACAAAACATAGGCTTACCAATAAATTGTTTTTAGATAAATACAACTACATATTAGACGAGAAGGGTGTTGTAAATTTAAAGACAGATAGTGAATTTATGCACGGCTATACCTTAGGGCTTTTACATGGATTAGGACTTGAAGTTATATATGCCAATCATGATGTGTATAAAAACGAAGGCAGTCCTAAAGAGGTCTTGACAATTCAAACGTTCTACGAAAATCAGTATCTTGAGAAAGGAAAACCTATTACTTTTACTCAATTTAAAGTCAATTAACTAATGGCGCATTTGCTACTTTTATTTTTTGCGACCTTTTCGGCTGCCTTTATAGCAACCGTACCGCCAGGGTTATTGAATATGAATGCGGCAAAAACTAGTGTAGAGAAGGGTAAGCTCAACGGAATCATATTTAGTCTTGGCGTTTCTTCCATGATTATGATTCAGGCGTATATCGCCGTGCTTATTTCAAAATACCTACACAACCACCCAGAAGTAGTCGCTGTTTTATTAATAATAGCATTAGTCGTATTTGCTTTTTTATGTGTCTACTTTTTTATTCTTGCAAAGCGGAATACTGTTAAAAAACAGAAGACGATCAATGTTAGTAAGAAAAATAGTTTCTTTAAAGGGATTTTCTTAGCGGCAATAAATTTGCTCACTATTCCTTATTATAGTGGTCTTAATGCCATGTGGAAGGCGTCGGGGTGGATTAAGTTTGAAATCACGGATATCGTAATTTTTGTACTTGCTGCAGGAACAGGAACCTTTGTGGTACTTTATATTTATACTATTTATTTTTTTAAATTAGAAACAAAAAATAACGCCTTCTCTAGAAACTCCAACTATATATTAAGTGGATTAATGGGCTTGCTTTTTATCATCACATTATTCAGAATTTTTAATCAATAAAAATGAAAGAAGAGAATCAGAATTTCTTTCAGAAAGTATATGAAGTGGCTAAGTTAATTCCATACGGTCGCGTAACATCGTACGGAGCAATAGCCAAATATTTAGGTGCTGCCAGAAGTGCCAGAATGGTAGGGTGGGCAATGAATGCTTCTCATAATATGGAAGATGTACCGGCGCATAGAGTGGTTAATAAAAAAGGATTGTTAACAGGAAAGCATCATTTTGATGGAACAAACTTAATGCAGCAACTTTTAGAAAATGAAGGTGTTGAGGTTATAGAAAATCAAATTCAAAATCTTGATGCTCTTTTTTGGGATCCATTTTTAGAACTAGAAATAGATTTATAATTAGTTTAAAAGTTGCAGAAAATATCAGATAGTCCAATCTTATCTAACAATGTTATATTTCAATTTCTTGTTTTCTTAATATCCTTTCTAAACCGTATCTTTGTAGCTGAGAATCAGTTTTAATAGAACTGGATGATAATACGTGATTTTAGGGTTCTTTTCTAAGTTTTTTTTGAAATGAATTCATGAAAATTACGTCTTACAGATAAACAGCAGTAAAATACTCAGATGAAATTAGAAAAAAAAGATGTTCTTAAAGCTCTAGAACAAATTACAGTACCAGGAGAAGGTAAAAACATGGTAGAAAGTGGTGCTGTAAAAAATATTCAGATTTTTGGTGATGAAGTTGAGATAGATGTAATCATTGCAAACCCAAGTCTTCAAGCAAGAAAAAAGACCGAGGTAGAAATTTTGAAGATCATACACAAAGAGGTTTACGAAAAAGCAAAGATAAAAATTAACGTTAAGGTAGAGGCTCCGGCAACAGCAGCAGGTAAACCAAAGGCTAACGAAATAAAAGGGAAGCCACTTCCTGGGATTAAAAATATTATTGCTATAGCCTCCGGTAAAGGTGGTGTAGGGAAATCTACAGTGACAGCAAATTTAGCCGTAACCTTAGCTAAAATGGGCTTTAAAGTAGGTTTGTTAGATGCTGATATTTACGGGCCATCAATGCCAATTATGTTTGATGTTGCTATGGAGAAACCCCTAGCAGTAACTATAGAAGGTAAGTCTAAAATGAAACCCGTAGAAAGTTATGGTGTTAAGTTACTTTCTATTGGCTTTTTTACACAACCTAATCAAGCAGTTATCTGGAGAGGACCAATGGCGTCTAAGGCATTAAATCAAATGATTTTTGATGCACATTGGGGAGAAATAGATTTTATGTTGATAGATTTACCTCCTGGAACAGGTGATATTCATTTAAGTATTATGCAAGCAATGCCAGTTACTGGTGCTGTAGTCGTAAGTACTCCGCAAGAAGTTGCTTTAGCAGATGCGCGTAAAGGTGTTGCCATGTTTCAGCAAGACTCTATTAACGTTCCTGTGTTAGGTATCGTTGAAAATATGGCGTATTTTACACCAGAAGAACTTCCGGATAATAAATATTATATCTTTGGAAAAGAAGGTGCTAAGCATCTATCTGAAGATTTGAAAGTGCCTTTCTTAGGAGAGATTCCTTTAGTGCAGAGTATACGAGAAGCGGGTGATATTGGTAGGCCTGCAGCAATGCAAGAAGGAACTCCAATAGCGAAAGCTTTTGAAGAGATTACTAAAAATGTTGTGCAAGAAGTAGTAAACAGAAATGAAGAGCTACCGCCTACAGAGGCAATTAAAATAACGACTATGGCGGGTTGCTCGCCGGTTAAAAAGAAATAATTATGACATCAGAAGAACTAAGATTAAATGTTGAAAAAGCGTTGGAAGAAATTCGACCTTTTTTGCAAAGTGATGGTGGTGATATTTCATTAGTTTCTATAGATAACGATACTTCAGTTAAAGTTAGATTAGAAGGCGCTTGTATAGGGTGTACTGTTAATCAGATGACTTTAAAGAGTGGTGTTGAAATGACGATTAAAAAGTATGCTCCTCAAATAGAAGAAGTGATCAATTTAGCTTAATTAGTAGTAATAAAATAAAGTAATATTCCCTTGGACTTAAAAATCTATGGGAATTTTTAATATGAAGTAACCATGGCCGATATTAAAATTAAAATTATAGATCGAGAAGGGGTCGCACACGAAGTAGATGCACCAACAGATATGAACATGAATGTCATGGAATTAGTTCGTGCTTACGAATTAGCTCCAGAGGGTACTATTGGTGTTTGTGGAGGTATGGCAATGTGTGCTTCTTGTCAATGTTATGTGCTAAATGATGTGGCTTTACCAGAAAAATCTGACGATGAGGATGCTATGTTAGCAGAAGCTTTCTATGTAAAAGATAACAGCCGTCTAGGATGTCAAATTCATCTTACGGATGATTTAGAAGGGCTGGAGTTAGAATTGGCTCCTGAGAGTTGAAAATAAAGTTTGAATAAATTTAAAAAGGCTAGTTGACAGTGATGATATCGCTTTAAACTAGCCTTTTTTATGTTTTATATTCTTGCTTGATACGTAAACAAGTTATAGTAACGACCTTCTTTTGCAATTAAATCGTCATGCGTTCCTTGCTCTGCAATCCTACCGTTTTCAATGACCAATATTTGATTGGCTTTGCGAATGGTGCTTAACCTGTGGGCAATAACAAAAGTAGTTCTCCCTTCGGTTAAGGTGGCTAAACTTTTTTGAATTAAGGCTTCACTTTCCGTATCTAAATTAGACGTTGCTTCATCTAAAATTAATATTTTGGGATTTGCTAAAACGGCTCTAGCGATAGCAATTCTCTGACGTTGGCCACCAGATAATTTTACACCGCGTTCCCCGATTAAAGTGTCTAGCCCTTTTTCAAATCGATCTGTAAATTCATTTACATAGGCAGCTTCTACCGCAGCACGTAATTCTTCTTCAGAAGCATTTGGTCTTGGGAATAAAATATTTTGACGGATAGTGCCTTCAAACAAAAACTCATCTTGTAGCACAACACCAAGATTTTTTCGGTAACTGTTAAGGTTTACTTTAGATACATCATTACCGTCTATCGTAATCATACCCGATTGCGGATTTAAAAACGTAGCGGCTAAACCTGCTATAGTAGATTTTCCCGAACCAGAACTACCTACTAAGGCAACTACATCACCAGAATTAACTTCAAAATTTATATTATGGAGTACATCTTTATCTTCTTCATAAGCAAAAGAAACATCGTTAAAAACGATTTTTCCTTTTATGTCCTCTAAAACAATCGTTCTATTTTCTTCATCAGACTCGGGAGTCATATTCATTAATTCTTCGGTACGGTCTAAGCCCGCTAATGCTTCAGTTAACTGACTTCCAATGTTGCTCATTTGTACAATCGGAGCAATCATCAATCCTAATAAAAAAGTAAAGGTTAAAAATTCACCTATGGTAAGTTCATCCATCATTATTTTATACCCGCCAATTCCCATAATTCCCGTAGTAGCTATACCCAATAGAAATGTACTAGAACTAGTCATAAAAGCCGTGGCTGTTAAACTCTTTTTTACATTCTGAAACAGTTTATCAACACCTTCTTCAAATACCTTACTTTCTTGCTCTTCAGCATTGAATCCTTTAATAACTCTAACCCCGCCTAAAGTCTCTGTTAGTCTACCCGTTACTTCAGCATTTATTTTACCTCTATTTCTAAAAATTGGTCTTATTACTTTAAAGGCTTTTAAAGCAATAATAGCAAATATAGCTAGTGGTACTAAGGTGAATAAAGTCATAGAAACACTCGTCTGTAGTAATAAAATTAAAGCGACGATAGCTGTGATAGATCCACCCACTAATTGTACTAATCCTGTACCTATTAAATTACGAACTCCTTCAACATCAGACATAATTCTAGAGACTAAAGCTCCAGATTTTGCATTGTCAAAAAACCGAATAGGTAATGAAAGTACCTTTTTTTGAACTTGTGCTCGTAATTCGGAAATCAGGTACTGTGCTTGTACACTTAAAATTTTAGTCAGTAAAAATGAAGTAACAGATTGTACTAAAATTGCTAAAGCTACAGCGGCTACCAATAATTTTAAAAGGTGTATGTTTTTATTTGGGATAATATCATCCATTAAATACTTAAGTGATAATGGAGCTACAAAACTTGCTGCTTTACTAATGACAATTAATAAAAGCCCTATAAATACAAGGTTTCTCCTTGGCCAAATAATCGTTTTGAATGCGGTAAGAATACTCACTTTTTTTTCTGCCATAATTGAAAATTACAATAAATAAATAAAATGCAAAGTTACTTTAAAATGATTGAAATTGTACCTGGTAGTCTCTAGTCAGTTTTTTTTAGTTGAAAATTAGTATTTAATTGTCAAGTCATTTAATTTCATGGTATCAACCTAAAACAACCTTAATGAAAAATTATCTTTTATCGGTTTTTGTAATCGCTTTAATTAGCTGCCAATCAGAATCAAAAACTACTACGGTTCCCGATCAATATGTAGAGTATGTTACTAATGTAGAAATCATTAGAGATGATTTTGGAGTGCCGCATATTTACGGAAAAACAGATGCCGATGCCGTATTCGGACTTTTATATGCACAATGCGAGGATGACTTTAATAGAGTAGAGCAGAATTATATTTGGGCAACAGGTAGGTTGGCAGAGGTAGAGGGGGAAAGTGCTTTGTATAGTGATTTGCGGGCTAAACTATTTATGACCGAAGATGAAGCAAAGGAAAATTATAAGAATAGCCCTGAATGGTTAAAAAAATTATGTGATGCATTTGCTGATGGCGTTAACTATTATTTGGAAACACATCCAGAAGTAAAGCCAAAGTTACTTACCCATTTTGATCCGTGGATGCCTATGTATTTTAGCGAAGGTTCTATTGGTGGAGATATAGAACGCATATCCAGCAGTAAAATAAAAGCCTTTTATGAAAGCGGAATGGAGTTGCCAAAACTACAGCAGTTAGAATTAAAAAAAGAGGAAGAAATGGCAGAGCCACAAGGTTCTAACGGGATAGCAATATCTGGGAAGTTAACCGCTTCCGGAAACGCCTTATTACTTATCAACCCACATACCTCATTTTTCTTTAGAGGTGAAGTGCATGTAGTAAGTGAAGAAGGGTTAAATGCGTATGGTGCCGTTACTTGGGGTCAGTTTTTTGTGTATCAAGGGTTCAATGAAAAAACAGGTTGGATGCATACCTCTACCTATACAGATGTCATGGATGAATTTAAAGAAACTATTCTGGAGGTTGATGACCAGTTGGTATATCAATACGGAGAAGAATTGAGACCCGTTACCGTGGGTGAACTTATACTAAAATATAAAGAGGGTGATAGTATTAAGGAAAAGAAAGTGCCAAGTTATAGAACCCACCACGGACCAATTACACATATGGTAGATGGCCAGTGGACGGCTTCGGCAATGATGTGGGAACCTGTAAAAGCTTTAGAGCAATCTTATATTCGTACCAAACAGACAGGATACAAAGGGTTTAGAGAAATGATGGATATAAGAACCAACTCCTCCAATAATACCGTCTATGCAGATGCGGAAGGGAATATAGCGTATTTCCATGGTAATTTTGTCCCGAAACGGGATACCATTTATGATTATACGCTACCGGTAGATGGTAGTAACCCAAAAACAGACTGGCAAGGTTTGCACACGGTAGATGAAAATATTCTGATTTTAAATCCGGAGAACGGATGGTTTCAGAATTGTAACTCTACCCCATTTACAGCAGCATTAGCATACAGTCCTAAAAAGGAAGCGTATCCTAATTATATGTCTAAGGACCAAGAGAATTTTAGAGGAGTTCATGCCATTAATTTATTGACTGATAGAAGTGGGTATACCATAGATAGCCTCATTAAATTGGCACACGATCCGTATTTACCAGCATTTGAAAAATTAATTCCAGGTTTGGTAGAGGCATATGATAAGGCAGATAAAACCAAAGAATTAGGAGCTCCAATAGAAGTACTGAGATCTTGGGATTTAAAAACTTCTGAAACTTCAGTAGCCATGACTTTAGCGCATTATTACGGAACCATGTATAGTAAAATGGTTGAGGTGCCTAAGGATTTTAGTGATATGGAACGCTTGAATTATTTTGGTACGGATACGCCATTTGAAGAGCGATTAAGAGTTTTTAAGGCAGTACTAGAAAAGCTTGAGGAAGATTTTGGTACTTGGAATATGCCTTGGGGAGAGGTAAATAGATACCAACGCTTAGATGGGGCTATTCATCAAGCTTTTAATGATAGTTTGCCGAGTATTCCTATTGGGTTTGCATCGGGTAGGTGGGGTGCATTGGCAGCCTATGGCGTAAGTTACACCAATGATACTAAAAAGATTTACGGGACTAGGGGCAATAGTTTTGTGGCTGTTGTAGAATTTGGAGCTAAAGTGAAGGCAAAAAGTATGTTGGCTGGTGGGCAATGTGGAGATCCAAAATCACCTCATTTTGATGATCAAATAGCACGCTATGCTGCCATGCAATTTAAAGACGTCGCTTTTTATAAAGACGATGTGTTGAAAAGAGCAAAGGAAACCTATAGGCCGGGAGAGCGAAAGTAATTTCAAGTACTAAAAAGAATTAAAATTTTGAAGACTGTAGCCTTAAAGTCGGGAGACTATGCGGAGCGGGAGAATAAAACTAATACATTTTTAAAATAGTAGGTATTTCAGTTTTTGCGCATTTTTAGCCCTTAGCTTGGTGTTCATCGAAAATAAATACTAAATAAGTTTGGTTTACGTTCGCTTAAAAACAACCAACCAACAAGCCTTTAGTATGATTGTATTCGGACATAATAATTTTAAAATAAAAAGTTTTTCACCTAGAGAACTAGGTATTCCAGAAAATCCTGGTGATCAAAGGATAACTCTAGAGGTACGTCAGCGTTATTTTCATTTATTTTGGATTCCATTCTTTCCTATAGGTAAAGCCTATGTCGTTAGAAAAGAAGGCGATAGTAATATGTACGAGATGCCGCTTGAATTGCAGCATCTACTATCACAAAGAGATGATATAAAAACGCCTTGGTATTCATTTGCTCTTATCTTTTTGGCGCTATTTATTGGAGTGTCTTTTTTCGGAAATGAAAAAATGAAAGATATCAAATGGGAAAATAGATTCTATGCAGAGCAGGCAGATCAGAAGATGCAGGTTAAATATCCGACAACCGGAGATTATTACAAATTTAAAGCTTTTGAATGCTCAGATACCAATAGCCGTCCTGCAGAAATCATAGTGAAAGTTATTGCTTATGATGAGGATAGCATAGAGTTTTCAAGTGCATACATGAATATTTTAGATAGTAATCAATATTCCTATTCAATTCAGTCAGAAATAAATAAAAATCTTGATTACCGCTACAACTCTTTTGAACTGAAGAAAGAAGACATTATGAATTCGTTCCTTAAAGAATACAGAGACTATGGTGATGATGTCGTTTTAAAGGATATGAATTGGTGCTATGTATTTAAAGGAATGGATAGAGAAAAACTTGATGTAGCGCAGAATTAAAGTTTCAGGTGTTTACTGGATAATAAAAAAGGACTAAATCTTATAAGATTTAGTCCTTTTTTTATACTGGTGTTTTTATTAATAATTGATAACTGTAAAGTGTTTTTTACATGCCGCTAATATCGCCTTTCGGATGTTGTTTCTGTAATCTTCATTAATCTTCTGAGAAGGACTTTCATTCATGAACCCGCCCTCACGATATTCAATTTGATCGCTGTTCGTAGCAGTAACATTAAATTTTAAGATTGGATAATTTTTTTCTATGTCTATGGCTGTGATGGATGCAAAAAATAACCCAGAAGAGAAATTATCAGCAGCATCTAATTTTGGATCCATAACACTATAACCTTCTATAATAAAGGCCAAGCTAATGTCTTTAAATTGCTCTAATTCTTCTTCGTTTAAACTGGTACAGCTTATATCTAATGGGGTATCGGTACAAGAATATAAATGTTCCAAGACATCTTTTATGTTTTGCTTGGCAAATTCATTATTCTCTTTAGCAATAAAAACTGCAGATTTAGAAGGGACATTACTTTTTTCTTTTGCTCTAAATTCAAAACTAGAATAGTTTACGCTTTTGCTTTTGTCTGTTACAATGTAGTTGGGAAAATTTATAAAGTTAATTGCGGAGCTTCGGTAAAATAGGGTAGAATCAGTAGATGCTTCCTTGAACGTGTTTGTAGAATCTGCTAATTTATGAAGGTTGGTTATTTTAGCGATAATAGCAGCGCTATTTTCTTTAAAATACAAGCCTTTGCTTTTGGTAAGTGTTTCTTTCTTTTCTTCGTATTCTTTTTGTGCCGTCAAGTATTTTGTTTCATCTACTTCTGGATTTTTATCAACACAAGAAAATAACAAACTACTTAATAATAAGGTGGTAAAGAGACTCTTCATTTGGCGGTTTTATTGGTGGTTGTCTCTTAGAAACGGCTCAAACTACATATTATTTTAGAACTAAAGCACTATTGTAGGCCTTTTGGATTAAATTTTTAGATGTTTAATTAGGGTGATACCTAAGTGACTAAACGTTATAACAGACTTATTGGTTAAAAGGTACGGTACTTATGAAAAGTGATAAAGAAAGGATAGCTGGTGTGTATAGGGATATTACTTTTTATAGGGGGACATTTACAATAGTATTAATCCTTGGTCACTATAAAAGTAGCTACGCTGCCCGCAGATAAATTCCATTGATTGGCATAAAGCAATTTACCTTCATCATCGTACACATTAATTTGTGCGGTATTTGGGCTAGAAGAACCTTCATTTAATGCTTTAAATTCTATTCTGTTAAAGCCTTGTTTAAGATCTACATTAACTCCCTTGAAGGCTCCCGTTAGAAATAATTTTGGATCAACAACCTCTCCGTTTACAGAGATACTCACTAAATCTCCATCTACATATTCGTGATCACGACAAACAATACCAATAAATTTTCCATTGTTTTTAATATCACCTAAATACATATTGGGAAAATGTTTGCCCTGACTTTCGCCTGAGTTTTCACCAAATTTCGGATTCAATTTTAAATCTTTTCCAGCTTGGACCAGCTCTTTATTTGGTAACATAGAAATAGTAGTCTTTGAAGAATCCTTCATGTTGTAGTCTTCTTGCTTTTCTAATAAGTCTGGCATATTCAAAGATAGGTTGGTCTTCTTTTCGGGAGTTAATTTTAAATCACTAGGAGTTTTGCTTTCTATTTTCAAAGGCTGTGCCTTAATCACTCCTTCTTGAGAGAAACCTACTTGAAAAAGTAAACCAAAAAATAAAAAAATTAGAAACTGCTTCATAGGTTAATATAGTTGTTAGCTAATAGTAAATTTAGCAAATACCCTGCCAATGAATTTAAAATTGTTGTTAAATTAGACGAGTAGCATCTCCTAACGCTCCTTATTTGTCTTCTAACTCCGTAATTTTCTTTTCGTAAAGCTTTTTACTTTCTACAACCGCAACGTTTAATTCTTGCATGATGCCGTCTACACGACCTTCAATACTTTTCATTTGATCATTAATAGTGTCAAAAGAATTTAATGCAGCTGCTACTTCTAAGGCTTTAACTACTTCAACAGCATCTCCATGCAATAAGCGCAACTTCTCGATAGCTTTAGAAGTATTCTCGAGTGTACCATTGTATTTTTTTCTTGCGCTATTAATTGCTTTTAATAGCGTTTTTTTGCTGTCTTCATCGCTTAGGCTATTGGTTTGCGTTTCCATTGCGGAAAAAAGGTTAGCGGCTTTAGTTTTTAAATCTTCGTATTCTTTATTCAATTTCTCTACACGATTGTTTACTTTTTCCCAATCTCCATAAACCTTAGCAAATTCTTTATCTTCATTTTTAGTGTCTTCTAAAGCGCTCTTTAAGGAGTTGAGGGACTCTAGACCAGAATTGACAATCTTATTTGCATTTTCTTTCTTGTTTTCAAAAGAAGATACTTGCGACTTAAATTTTTCTTTTAATCGGATTAAATCTTCTGGACTTTTATCTTTCCAACAAGATGTTAGAGAAAGACAGATTATAATAAGTGTAATAGATTTTTTAAACATGGTTGTGTTTTTAAATAGAGTGCTAAATTAATCAAAAATCAACATCTATTTAATTGTATACAATATGCTAAAAATCAAAACCAAATTTAAATTGCACTATGTTGCCCTCAACAGAATTAAAGTATCCAACATTTAAGGTTAAAAAATTATAAGCACTAGCCCATACTCCTACACCTTGTGAAGTATGCCAAACGTTTGAACTTTCATTTTTATTCCACACCCTACCATAATCAAAACTTCCATATGCACCAACGTTTATTGGAGCAACCGGAGTCATATATTTTTTAATTCTAAAGCGTAAATCTGTTGTCTCATAGAAATAAGTTTTTCCAGTAAAGCGTTCGTCTCTAAAACCTCTCAACCCATTGTTCCCTCCTATAGACGGCATATTGTAAAAGAAATATGTGTCTCCGAAAGTAGTACTCACTTCTGCTTTTGTACTCAAAACCAAATCGCCGGAAGATATAAGTTTGTGGCTAATGCCTGTTTTAAACTTTAAATACCCAAATTGATTGTCATTTATTTGCATATTTGCCTTGTAGCCAGCATTCAATCCAAACATAATTGATCTTGAAGGAAAATCTTTAGCATCATCATTATCATAGTAAGCTTCGGTTTCTATTCCTAAATAACGTTGGTTGTCAAACAATTCAGGTTGAAAATTATCAGAATTTAAGTAGCGGTTGTTTTGTTCAATAACCTCAAAAGATTCATACACACCTTTTATTTTTAAAGTGTGATAAGCAATACCCGCATCAAACCTTGTTTTTTCAATTCTAACTCTATTAAAATCTTTATCTAAATCATCATCCAAATTAATAGTTTCATTTCCTATTCCAAAAAAGTTGTTTGAGAATCGATCAGTAGAGTGGTAGGCGCTAATTTCAAAATTCCATTTAGGGAATATATTTGCAAAAACACCATAATAACCTAGTTCAAGAGCTTTAAAGCCAAAATAGTAATTAGCAACAATCTTGTGTTTTTGTCTAAAACCATTACGATTAAACCCTTTGTTTGTGTAAATATTTGTAGCACCTATGTAAAGCCCATCATCTGTTCTAAAACCTATATTAGGAATAAGCATATTAGAATTCTCTTCAAAATAACGCCAATGGTACATGTTTGTATCATAAAGATTGGTCAATTGTTTTTTTGGTTGCTCTCCTTCAAAAACACTAGTCTCATGTTTCCAATCGTAAACTTTTAAATTCTTTTTATTTTGAATATTAAATTTGTCATCTCCATAGCCGCCAATAAAGCGTATAAAAATAGATTTATTAGCATCTCCTGTAACTTCAAAAACATCATCATCGCCCAAACCATACAGCCATAATTCTTTAGTATCCTTTTTATTAAAAGTACGTTCAAATATTATTGGGTTCTCTTTGTCAGAAAGTATTCTCTTAATAACAACTTTTGTTTCACCATTTGGTAACCTTGTAATTTCAAATTTATCATCTTTCTCAGTACCGTGTAATGAAACCATTTTATCTAGATACTTACTATAGGCTTTAGCATCCTGTCTGATAGTCATTAAGCGCAATTTTAAATTATCTTTTATTTCAACGGCAGTAGAATCTTTAACTTCTTTCGGTAAATTGTTAAAAGCGGCATCAATCTTAGCTTCCGTTAAATTTTCTTGGATAAATTTGGCTTCTTCTTCCCAGGTTTTAGCATCATATTTAGTTAAAATAGCTCTGTCTAGACTGTTCCCGTTATTATTTAACCATTTTACATCTTGAATATCGGCGTCATAATTTTGCCACATCCTGGAGTCTGCAGCAAATAGTTTAATTATTTTTAAGGCCTTGCCATCAAATTTGGGGAATGCATTATCACGATCTCTTGGTACCGGTTGAAATTCTTTTTTCCCATCATTTGTTTCATATTCTACCCAACGCCATTGATCTTCATGCCGGTCCCAATCGCCAATTAGCATATCAAAAATACGGGCTCTTATATAAGCTCGTTGGTCAACACTGTAAGATTCATCACTCTTAATTTTTTCGAGCATATCTGTTGTACTCTCAAAGTCTGTTATTTCGCCAGATTCATCAATTTCTCTTCGGTAGCCCTTATGATTTAATTGCTCGTCTGAAGGTCTTTCTTCAATGAAATAAAGTTCATCTCCAAACTCATTATTTAAATCTCCTAAAGTTTCTTGTTTTGGAATGTAAAACAATTCAGGACTTGAGTGGTTTAAGCCTATAGATTTGGCCAGCGGATTAATTACTAATTGCATATAGGGATGAGCGGTGGTAAAGAAATCTGAAATAGTTTCTTCGGTTAGCGTATTCTTATAATCGTTTTCATTATAAGCCACTCCCTTAATTTTAAATTTTAAATATTTTAAAGCGTTTTTTCTTAAGGAACGCATATTGTATTCTTTTCCATTTTTATCAGCAAGTCTAACTGAGAATGATTGATGACCTCCTCCTTCTTTAAGTACTTTCAGTCCGCCATAAAGGGTATCTAACTGTGCGATTTTTGCGGTAACAGGAGTTCCAAAATAAGAACGATACCGTTGTCCCCATAAAAAGGTGTAAAAATCTGATTTGTTTATGGCATCAGTATCTTTAATAATACTTGTTTTTATGGTTTTTGCCTGGTTCTTAGAAAATGTTACAGATGTGGTGTCTTTTTGTAAGCTGGGAAGTATGGAAATATTTTTTTCATCATCATCTTCGGTAACAAAAGTTACCTCGGAGGAACCATCTTCATAATACACCAGTTTTGCGAAACCCTTTTTTCCATAGGTAAATTTGCCTTCAAAATCTAGTGTTCCGCCAATACTACTTAGATTATCTTTAGATAATTTCGTAGCCGATTTTTGACTGAGCGAACCACTAATTACTTGATGAATGCCTCCCCCTGTTAAATATTGTAAGCTCTCTTCATGACCAGAGACAACAGTTATTCTATCTGATGCTTTGGCAAGTGAGCTAACTAATATTCTTAAATATTCATAAGGTCTTGCATTTAAAAGGTCTGAGGAAAAAGCCCCTAAATCTAATACGGTGTTTACTACGGTGCCTACAATTGGCGCTGGAGTCATATGTGATTTAAAGGATTTTTTACCCGCAAACTCCCCGTTGCTAAAAATTGGTTGGTGCATGGCAATCACAATATTTTTACCCTGTCCGTCATTAATGTAGCCCTCTAATTCTTCAGCAAAGCGCATTCGGGTATTTATATCGGTACATTTTTTATTTATATTTTCTAATCTAGACCAATTGCCTGTAAACCATTTAGAATCAATTAATATTAAATCTAAATCATCATTGATTATAATATGCTCAATAGGGCAGGCATTTTTAGGAAAGAATTTTAGCGCATCAGAATCAACGGAGTCTAAATATTCTTCCACTTTTTCTACATCACGCGTGTTGTAGCTTTTCCATTCGTTAACGCCTGGCATAAAAATAGTGTTCCCTTTAAAATTTTCCGTTAAAGCAATTTGCTCTTGAATTAATTCTTTATCTGTGTTCCAGTTTTTAGTGGTTGCAGAAATATTATCTCCTGTAAATAAAAGTGTTGTGTTTTTATCTGCGCTGGCTAACTGTTTTTTTAAAAGTGTAGCGGCAGTTTTGTTTTCAGTAATGGTGTAGTCTCCATAACCGCCTGCAAGAAAAAAGGTATGAACAGGTGTTTTAGAAGTTGATTTTGAATCCTTAATTTCATCTGTCTCTTGCATTTTAAAAGTAGCGCACCCATTTAAAAATAGTATAAAAATAAGATAGGCTATTAAGCGTGTAACACTTAAATATTGAGTAGTATTCTTTCTAAAAGATGCATGCATAGTGTAATGTTGGTTTTGAAGCTAATTTAGTTCAAGAATTAGAGACGGGTCTCAATTCTCAATGGTATAATGCGTTTAAATTTGTTCGTAGCGCGAAGATATAGGTCTAAAAGCTATTTTTTTTAGTTGTGTAGCTTTTGAGCTAGTATTCCTTTTTTTTAAGTTAAACTTTGACTTCCATATTCAGTTTCTTCGCAGCACAACATCTAAAGAAAAAAGCTTATGAGAACCTGTTTATTTTTTTTGACATTATTTATTTCGGTAACCTATATGAGTTGTCAATACCAGGATGGAAAAGTGCCGAAAGTTGTAAAAGAGAATTTTAATGCAAAGTATCCAAATGAGAATGATCCTGATTGGGACATAGATAAAAATGATAATTTTGAAGCTAGTTTTAAAAAGGATGGTGTTCATTATAGAGCTGATTTTAGCCCCAATGGTAATTGGATAGAAACAGAAAACAATATAGATAAGAAAGACTTGCCAGAGGTTATTCAAGATATCATAGATACAAAATATGAAGCCTATAAGATTGTAGAGATAGAGGAGGTTACTCATTATCAAAAAGGATTCTTCTATGATGTTGAAATCACTAAAGACGGTAATAAACAAGACGTAGAGTTTCTAAAAAGTGGTGCAATAATTAATTAGATCTTAGCTCTTATAATCACTTAATTTTTGAGGTCCTTCCAAAAGTACGCGTACCACTCTAAGTGTACCATCTTCAGTCGTAGAAATATGCCATTTGATTAACGAAATTTTGCCGTTTTCAATTTCTAAACCCGTAATGCTTCTTGGGTGTACACAGCTACCATCATTAAAAAAAGGAATGTCTTTGGGTTCTGGAAAACGTGGTCTGTGCGTGTGTCCTACGATGGTGATTAGTAAATTATTTTTAACAATCCACCTTTTTATGCGGCGTTCAATTTTGATTAATTCCGTATAATTTTTTGCGGGACTGGTAGGATCTGCAATACCCCAGACTTGTAATGGTTTCCATAATACGCGCACTAGAAACCTTCCGCAGCGCCAAAAGGTATAATTCCACCAGTCTGCTTGATGGCCATGGGTTAAAAATACTTCCTGATTGGTCTTTCTATGTTTTAAAACAATAGCTTCATTATAGGTAATATCTTGAAAAAGTTCTTTCTCACAACCTTCAATAGGTTCAAAATAGCTACTTAGCTGCTGCTTTACATAGGAATCACTTTTATATACCATATCATGATTGCCCCAAATCATATGCAATCTCCCACGAATATGGAACTCCCGTAGCAATTGAAATACGTTCTTATGAGCGTTAAATATAGATTCGAAGTTTGAATTTTCCCATAACTCATCGCCATCACCTAATTCAAAATATTCATAGCCTTCTTTAAAATAATACTGTAAGGCATGGAAATAGATGTTTCTATTATTCGCAAAATCATCGGCAAAACTGTTATCTCCACGATGACAATCACTAAACAAGATAAATTTTGAATCATCATCAAAAGGTACCGTTTTGGCATTTTCATACGCTCGTGAAAGTCTTGTGCTTGAAGACATAATTTTGTGTTTATGTAAAGTTCTAAAAAACGAAGGTATCTAAACAAATCTAAATACTAAAGTTGTGGATTTTCTTTTGTAATTTTACAGGCTCGATAACGACCAATGAAGATATGATAGATAAGTTGCAATCACCACTTAGTCAGATGATTAGTTTTAATGAAATATTAAAGCAATATGATGCCATGGCTCAAAGTGACGATAGTTATCTGGCTAGTAAGGCTAAGCATATATTAGCTGCTCAGGCACCTTATCCGGAATTGCGAGAAGGTTTTACTGATATTTCATTACTTAAAAAGTATAAAAATGTCATTAAAATTATATTACAAGACACCTTTTCGGAGGTATTAACCAACAATGAAATAAAAACAGCTTCATTACCATTTGATAATGTGGTTTTTAATTCTTCAGAAAGATTTAAAAGAATTTTAGAAAATGCTGGAGGAAAAGAATTTTTACCACACCTTCGTGATTTTCCTGATCATCATTTATATATAATGACCTGTACTATTATTCTAAGTGCACATTATGGGTATTCTATAGATTTTAAAAGACCTTTTTTTTACGATATACCTGATAAAAATGGGGTTATGCGTCATTATCGCATTTTGTATAATGCTGATTTTATGGAGATTCTTCCAACAGAAAAAGCGAAAAATTTATCTAAAGAAGATATTGATGAGCTTTTAGAGAATTTTGACAATTTAGCACTGTGGCAAGAGAAATTTCCTCCACAAAGTTTTATTGGTAAAGGTTTTGTAATTTCTTCTATGTTTGATGTTACCAATGAACATGCTATTTCTGAAATAAAATCTAGTTTAATTGCTAATGATAAAAGAGGGAGCGAGAGTTTCATGTACAACTTGCAGGAAACCTTTAAATCCTTTTTTAGTATTCCAGATATACGTGCTGGTTTTGTAACCTATAACCCTAAGAAAGATCAATTTGAAAAAGTATTTGGTGTTGGCTTGGAGAGTTTTATACTTCAAGATAAGGAAGTAGAGGCTTGTAAAGAGGCACTTTGTCAATCTTCGTATAGTAAGCTTTTGACTGAAAATGGATATTTTTCTATTTCTGATGTGGATAAATATTTTGAACTTTCTGGAGGTATTATGCCTTATAAGAGCCTTAAAGAGCAAGGGATTAAAAGTGTGATTTTTGCACCTATAGCTTCTGAAGGAAACTTATTGGGTGTATTAGAGTTAGTATCTACACAGAAAAACGGACTTAATAGTGTAAATGCTAATAAGCTAGAAGATATTATGCCGTTTATTGTCACGGGAGTACTGCGTTCTATGTCTGAGGAAGAAAATAGAATTGATGCAATTATTCAAAACGAGTGTACATCTGTACATTCCTCGGTATATTGGAAATTTAGAGAGGAAGCTAAGCGTTTTATTGTTGATGGATTAGAAGATAGACAACCTTCATTTAAAGAAATTGTTTTTAAAGATGTGTATCCTCTTTATGGACAAATAGATATAAAAGATTCTTCTTTAGCTAGAAATACAGCTATTCAGCGAGATATAATGATTCAGCTATCTGAAATTAATAAGGTATTAGAATTTGCATGGCAAAAAAATAAATTACCCATCTATGAAGAGTTAATATTTAGAATCAGCAATTATATTGATGAGGTAAAAGAATTGCTAAATACCAACAGTGAGCAAGCGGTATTTAATTTTGTTCAAAATGAAATTGTGCCCGTTTTTGAGCATTTAAAAAATCAGGATAAAGAATTGCTTCAAATGATTATTTCATATGAATCTAGCATTGATATGGGAACAAAGTCATATTACGATCATCGTAGAAATTATGATGAAAGTGTTATGATGATTAACAAAAAGCTATCTGCTGTGATTGATAAAAAACAGAAAGATGCACAGGCAATGTTTCCGCATTATTTTGAACGTTATAAGACAGATGGTGTAGAACACAATATGTACATAGGAGCTTCTATAGTAGATGATCAAAAGTTTGATTCGCTTTATTTAAGTAATTTAAGGTTGTGGCAATTGCAGATTATGTGCGAAATGGAAAATAAGCACTATAATTTAAAGCCAGAGCTTTCTGTTCCGCTTGATGTAGCATCATTAATGCTAGTGTACAATACGTCTTTAGCTATTCGTTTTAGAATGGATGAAAAACGTTTTGATGTAGATGGTACTTATAATGCCAGGTATGAAATCATTAAAAAACGTATTGATAAGTCATATATAAAAGGGACAAATAAGCGTATAACAGAGCCAGGTAAAATGGTCATAGTATACGCTCAAAAAAGTGATGAATTAGAATACCTTCGGTATATAAAATTCTTAAAATCTAAAGGCTATTTTAGCGGAAAACTAGAAATAGTAGAATTAGAAGGTCTTCAAGGTGTTGCAGGATTAAAAGCTATTAGAGCAGATATTTTGTATTCTGTTAAAGATTCTGAAACAGCAGTGAGCACAGATAAAATGTATACTTATGAAGACCTAATTGAAGAGTTTGAAATTTAATTCTGTTCCTAAGTAACTTTAAATTTTAATAAATTATCATATATCTTAGTTTTTAATTGATAGCACAGTTTCATGTGTTCTAAATAGGAAGTTCTGTTTTTTTCATGATTATTTAGATAGTATGTATCACATTGCATACTATCACATTCTCTAATTTTAGACATATTACTTTCACAGCGATATAATATGCCTAATTTTAAAGTGTTACCTCTTTTTAAAGTTTGAATCAATTGATTTATTGAATTATCTTTTAGAATTTTGGTTTCAATTTCAGTAAAGTACTCTAGTTCTGTATTGATAAATTCTAGGTTTTCTATCCAATTTTCAATTTCTGCCTTATCTTTTTTTAGCAGTATTGTAGTGTCCGATTCTGTAAGGTTGAATGTTCTCATTATTTTTTTATAATAAAACATTAATATCAATTTGACTATTCTTCTGCTCTACTTTAGAGACGGTTAATTGTTGTTCACCACTAGGAAACTCCCAAGAAATAGTATCTCCTTCGGCATAACCAATAACAGCAGCTCCCATTGGGGTTAGAATAGAAACTTTATTGTTTTTAAGGTCACTATCTTTTGGTGTTACTAGTTGAAACTCTTTAGTCCAGCCATTATTTGCTGTTATTGTCACGATAGAGTTAAAACGAATCACATCTTTTGGCATCTCATTATTATTACAAACTTTGGCAAAGCTTAATTCTTCCGAAAGTTTTCTAATAGATTTTTTAAAAGTTGTGTCTCTGTGATAACCAGATAAGTGTAAGAAACGTTTTAGCATAACGTATTCTTTTTTCTCAATTGTTATAGTTCCGTATTTCATCTTACCTAATTTAAATTTGATGGCACTCATTATTAAGGGAAAATCCCTCTTTGTACGTAAGCAAGTTCTAATCGTTCAATGGCTATAATGAAAGCTGCAGTCCTCATATCAACAGCTCTTCTTTTTGATGTTTCAATTACTTTTCTAAAGGACTCTTCTAGTTTTTTCTCTAGCTTTTCCATGACTTCATTTAGATGCCATATTTCTCCGTTTCTATTCTGAAGCCATTCAAAATAGCTACAAATTACTCCTCCAGAATTACATAGAATATCAGGGATAATATCAGTCCCTTTTTTTAGTAATATTTGTTCAGCATTAATATCAGTAGGACCATTAGCACCTTCTGCAATTAAATATGCTTTAATTGAAGGAGCATTTTCTTCAGTAATTTGGTTTCCTAAGGCTGCTGGGATACAAATATCACAATCTACACTAAAGAAATCTTTATTTTTAATGGGTGTCGTATTTGCGAAACCAAGAATACTTCCTTTATTCGCTTTAGTATATTCAAAAAGTGTTTCTACTTCAATTCCGTTTTCATTAGTAATACAGCCAAATTGATCTTGAACAGCGACTAGTTTAGCACCTTCTTTTTCAAGAAAATGAGCAGTCCAATACCCTACGTTACCAAAACCCTGAACAATAAATTTTTTATCTTTTAAGTCTATTTTTTTTTCTAAAGCCCAAAATTTAATGTTTAAGAACACACCATATCCTGTGGCGCGATCTCTCCCTTCAGAGCCACCTGCTCCTAAGGGTTTTCCTGTTACAACGTGCATGTTCTTTGAGCGTTCTGAAGGAGATTTTGTAGACATATAGGTATCTAGAATCCAAGCCATAGTTTGTGGATTGGTGTTCACATCAGGAGCAGGAATATCTAATTCTGGTCCTATATTATCGCCTAAAGCATACGTAAACCTTCTGGTGATACGTTCCAATTCTGAAATAGAATATTTTGAAGGATCTAATTGTATACCCCCTTTTGCTCCCCCGTATGGTAAGCCAGCAAGAGATGTTTTCCAAGTCATCCACATAGCAAGAGCTCTAGCGGCGTCAATATCTACCGTAGGGTGGTATCGTAATCCGCCTTTGTATGGTCCTAAAGCGTTATTGTGTTGAACACGGTATCCTGTGAAAATTTCTACTTCTCCATTGTCCATTTTTACAGGAAAATGTACTACAAGTTCATTGTTTGTAATTTCTAGAATCTTTCTAATATTTGAGTTCAGATCTATAATATCTGCGGCATTATTAAACTGGCGCATTACATTATCTAACATGCCTTGTTTTGTAGCCTTTACTTCTTTTGCTTTTGCAATCATTGTTTCTATTTTAGACTAATACCCTTGTGTTTGAATACGTTTAATTGCGTATTCGTTACTATTTAAACTTTCTGTATAATGCTCATACTCGCCACAAGAACTTATGTTTTCTTGGTTACTAGTAAGTACACAATATTTTTGATGTGTACAGGTAGAACAAATACTATTACTATATTTTTCCATAAGCGATTACTAATTAGTATTTTAATAATCTACCTGACTTCCATTAGACCTTAAATCTAGAAAGCCAAGTAGACATCATCAATCAACCACGATTATGATTGTGGTTCCAAACTAAATGTTTAAAACCTAAAAATTCATAGTCTTATGTTAGCAACATTTTTAAATATGAATACTTTATTAGTAGGCAAGTTGTATGCCAATAAAAGATTGTAATTAGGTTTTTAATATTAAAAACCTAAAAATCAATTAATTACATCTGTTTTTGTAGTATTGTTATATCCAAGCCATTGAGGAGAAAAGTCTCGCTTGGGTGTTTTGGTATCAGTAGTTACTTTAGTTTTTCACGTAAAGTTTTACGATCTATTTGAAGGATTTCTGCAGCTTTAGTTTTGTTGTTATTGGTAGAAAAAAGTACTTTTTGAATGTACTCTTTTTCAATTTCGGCTAATGATTTAAGTGAATTTTTAGGGAATTCTATTTTAAATTTTAGGTTTTCAGGAAGATTTTCAACATCAATAATACGATCACTCATGATTACGGCATTTTGTATGACATTTTCAAGCTCTCTAATGTTTCCTGGCCAGGAGTACCTTTCAAGAATAGCCAATGCTTCTTGCGATATGTTTAAGAGCCTGTCTTTATACTCAATGCCATATTTTCGAATAAACTTATCAACTAGTAATTTAATATCGTCCTTTCTTTCTCTAAGCGGTGGCACTACAATTTGGACTACGGTAAGTCTATAATATAAATCTTCTCTAAATAGTTTTTTGTCAATCATTGCAGATAGGTTTTCATTCGTGGCCGCAATAATTCTTACATCTATTTTTTCTGTTTTTTGAGAGCCTACTTTTGTAATTTCTTTTTCTTGTAACGCTCTAAGTAATTTTGCTTGTACAGCCAAAGAGGCATTTCCTATTTCATCTAGAAATAATGTTCCTTTGTTTGATGCTTGAAAAAAACCATTTCTATTTTCATTGGCACCAGTAAAAGCACCTTTTGTATAACCAAATAATTCTGCTTCTAATAAGTTTTCTGGTATCGCAGCACAGTTCACAGCAATAAAAGGTTCGCGAGAAAATTTTCCTGAATAATGAATGGCTCTAGAAACTAATTCTTTACCGGTACCACTTTCGCCTTGCACTAAAACGGTGGCCTTATTGTCTTTAACCCTGTTGATAATATGAGTAATTTTTTTAAAGGAAGGAGAATTACCAATCATTTCAGAATTTAGATCTTCTGTATGTTTGGTGTTTCTAATGGAAACTACTGACGTTTTATTTTCTAAACTCTTTTTTACAGCTAGTTTTAGCTCTTCTTTAGTAAAAGGTTTCGTTAAATAATCTGTAGCTCCAGATTTAATAACGTTTAAAGCCCCATCCAAAGAGGGGAAACCAGTAATAACTAGTTTTGGTATTTTTGGATAATGTTCTGAGGCGTATTTTATAAGCTCTAAACCATCAACTTCTGGCATTTGTATGTCAGTTATTAATAAATCTATTTCTGTCTCTTTAAGAATATATAAGGCTTGTTGCACAGATACAGCTTTGTAAATATGGTAATTTAGTAGTTGCAATTGACGTTGTAGTAATTCTAAAATATTAACATCATCATCTACAATTAAGATATTTTCTTTAAGTAATTGCATAATTATAATTTAGGAAAATCAACAATAAAAGTTGCCCCTTTTGGAGTGTTAGGGGAATAAATAATTTGGCCTTTATGACTTTTTACAATGCCATGTACTACACTTAATCCTAGCCCTGAGCCTTCTCCTACGGGTTTGGTGGTAAAGAAAGGCTGAAATATTTTTTCCTCATTGGTTTTTGATATGCCAGAACCTTCATCAGAAATACTAATTTTTATATGGTGTACCAATTCTTCAACCTTAATTGAAATTGTGGAGTGCGGTGGAGAAAAGTAAATAGCATTCATAATTAAATTAAACAAGACTTGTGTTAGTTGAACACTATCTGCTCTTAGTTGAATAGCATCTTTATTTATAGAAAGGCTGTGTTTTACTTTATTTTTCTTAAAAGTAAGATCTAAGAGATTCAGTACATTTAAAATAATAGGATTAATGGTTAATATGCCCATTTGTTGTGGCATTTCGCAAGTAAAAAACATCAGTTTTTTAACTACTTCTCTCGAGAAAATAGCGCTGTCAACAATTTTATCCAAATCACGAATGGCTTTTTCTTCTGTAAGGTTAGTTTTTAGAAGTTCTGCAAAACCTAAGATATTGGCAAGCGGTGTGTTTAATTCGTGCGCTATTCCCGCAGTGATTTCTCCTAATATATTTAATCTATCTGCTCGCTCAACTTGCCTTTTTATAGTAATTTCATTTTCTCGTATTTGTTTTTTTTCTAATAGGTTCCCAATGGCAAGACTTATATTATTTAGTAACGTAAGTTCTTCTTTTAAGAAATCTTTTGGAGTATAATCGCTTTCAGGATAGCCTACAATAATATGTCCATCAATAGTATTAAAAACGTTTATAGGAGATTTTATAGATACGAGTGCAGGAAGTATAGAATGAGAGGTTATATCATATTGGTCACAGGAAAGAAATACAAAAGCATCTTTATCATATCGCATTGCTTTTTTTAAGCAGTCTACAATGGCTTCTAATGTAGTTTCTAATTGGTTGTAATCACAATTTACGATAATAGAAGTTACCTCGTAGAGACACGTAAGTTCTTTTATTCTTTCTTTAAGTTTTTCACCAGTAGTTGTCATTGAAGTGTTATATTAATTCAAATAAAACAATGCAGCCTCTTTCTTATTGAAAGATAAGTTGCAGTTTAAAATGGTGGTTGATTTAAAAAATTTACTTTATATAAATTCCTTTTAAGTAGGTAATTCTATGATGCGTTCTGGTCCATAAAATTTTAAGGCTACAAAAAATGCAATTACAGATAGTACCATACCAATCATAAAGATAGTATACGTCCAGCGTAAAAGCTTATATTTTTTATCTAAAACTAATCCTAGAAAATATAAATCTTTAGTCAATGAAGAATACACATATACTTGGTCTTTTATTAATTCTTGAATTGCCCATTCATATTCCTCTAGTTTCATTTTATGAAAGTTTCCAAAAAATAGTAGATTTACTTTTTTGTTTTCAACATCTTCCTTGGTAAACTCGCCACTCGTTACATTAGGCCGCGTAGCTAATACTGACATAATCATTGATGCAACACTAAAAATAACAAATATTGCAGCGGGTATTACTAAGTAATCATTTGTGGGGTTATCCAGTTTTGGTATTAGGTTGGCTAAAATTAAAGAGATAATAATAGCATTTACGGATAGTAAAATGTTAGCTTTTGTATCTGCAATATCACTTAGCTTTAAATGATTGCGCATGGTTACGCGAAACATAGTTTGGATGCCGCGTTCAGGACTTTTGTTTTTTAAGCTAACTTTTAACTCTTCTTTTTTTACGAGCTTGCTATTTTTCTTTTTTTTCTTTAATAAGTCTTCTAAGTTTTCGTCTTTTTTTGGTTGCCAATTTTCTTTGGCATACTCGGTATAATAATGATGTTGCGTTCTAAAGAGCTCAATATTCTTATTACGCCATTCTTTTCTAGTTAAAGTAGCGATGTTTAACTGGGCTAATTCATCTCTTAAAAGTTCAGACGTTTCTACGTAACTACTTTGTGCAAAATGCGAACAATCTGCATCTTTTATAATTTCTTCACAAATATCTTTGGGGTCATGACCCATTTTAGTGGCTAAAATTAATCTGCAAACGGTCGTTATAAGACCTTGTTCACAATTTAAGTTTTCTAAAAATGCTTTAGCAAGTTTAGCTCCGTGTTCTTCATGATCTGTAGCGCTAACGGTGTAACCAATGTCATGAAGCCATGCAGCAATAGTGATTGCGTTATTTTCTTCCTCCTTTAGGCTATAAAAGTTTAGTAATTCTTTAGTACTTTTAACGACTCTTTGAGTGTGTCTTAGATTATGATACAAATAGCTGCTATCTAATTTTTTAGTCAGTAGCTCTGTAGCATGTTCTTCGGTTTTGGATAATATGTCGTTCATATGAATCATGATTAAAAGTCCAAATTACAAATTTTATAACTCTTTACTTGCTGCTATGCATAAACATTTTACTCTTATCGTAATTCTTTTGTTTTTTTCAGGATGTGCTACTTATCATGCTAAGTATAAAAATATAGACGACAATCAAGATACAGCCACTACAAAAGAAGTTTCGCATACTTTTTATTTGATTGGCGATGCGGGTTTGTCTCCTATTGGAGGTATGAATCCTGCATTAAAGGTTTTTAAAGAAAGATTAACTAAAGCAGATAAAAATAGTACTGCCATTTTTCTTGGTGATAATATTTATCCAGCTGGTTTGCCTGATCCGGTAGATTCTACCTCGGCTTTTAGAACTGCTGCTAGCCATTTAGATGCTCAGATTTCAACCTTAGCTAATTTTAAGGGAAATAAATATTTTATTCCAGGGAATCATGATTGGTATACAGAGGGACTAGTAGGGCTAAAAAGAGAACAGAAATATATTCAAGAAAAATTAGCTAGTGATGATGTCTTTTTTCCGGAAAACGGCTGTCCTATTGAAACTATTGAGATTAATGATGATGTCGTGGTTGTAGTGATAGATACAGAGTGGTACTTGACAAATTGGGATAAACGGCCAGATATTAATGATAAGTGCGATATTAAGAGTAGAGACAAATTTTTGTTAGAAGTAGAGGATGTTATCAAAGACAATCGCGAGCGTACTACTATAATTGCGCTGCATCATCCTATGTTTACCTATGGTTCTCACGGTGGCCAAACCACGTTAAAACAACAACTGTACCCATCAAACAAAAATATTCCTTTACCCGTGCTTGGTACCGTGGCAAATGTGCTTAGGAAAACAGCGGGACCTTCTATTGAAGATAATAACAATAAAATGTATCGGGAACTGCGTAATAGAATTACCACATTAGCTCAGTTCTCTGATAAAGTAATTTTTGCATCTGGTCATGAACATACCCTGCAATATATTGTTGAGAAAAATACACCACAGATTGTAAGCGGCTCTGGATCAAAAAAGGGACATACAAAATTGCTGAATGGTAGTGAGTTTTCAACTGGACAAATGGGGTATGCTGTATTAGAGGTTTATAAAGATGGTTCCTCAAAGGTTCGTTTCTATGGCTTGGATGATGATTTATCTGAAAATTTTCTTTTTGGTACTGAAGTATTGAAAAGAGATAGATTTTTAGATGATACAATCTATGATGAAAACTTTCCTGCTACCGTAAGCTCTTCAATTTATAGTGCGGAAGAAGTAGATAAATCTAAATTGCACGAAAAAATATGGGGAAAAAAATACCGAAAGTATTATGGTACTAAAATTTCTGCCCCAACGGTAAGGATAGATACCTTATTTGGCGGTCTAGAACCTGTTAAAAAAGGTGGGGGTCATCAATCTAAATCATTACGATTACGAGATAAGAATGGTAAAGAATATGTAATGCGTGCTATTCGTAAAAGTGCAGAATTATACCTTCAATCCATGGCATTCCAAGACCAGTATATTGCAGATGATTTAAAAGATACCTATACTGAAAAATTATTAGAAGATTTTTATACAGGCGCACATCCTTTTGCTCCTTTTGCAGTAGCAACCTTATCAGATGCGGTAGATTTATACCATACAAACCCTGTACTTTATTATGTGCCAAAGCAATCTGCCTTAAAAGAATACAACGATACCTTTGGAGATGAGTTGTATATGATTGAAGAGCATGCGGGAGACGGACACGGAGATTTAAAAAGTTTTGGATATAGTGATGAATTGAAAAGTACAGATTCTATGCTTGAAGATTTACGAGATGATGAGAAGTATAGTGTAGATACTAAGCTTTATATTAGAGCACGTTTGTTTGATATGGCTATTGGAGATTGGGATAGGCACACAGATCAATGGCGTTGGGCAGAATTTAAAGATAAAGATACCAAAAAAGTAGTATACAGACCAGTGCCAAGAGATCGGGATCAAGTATTCTCAGAAATGGGAGATGGTATATTAATGAATATTGCAACGCGTATAATACCTGGTTTGCGATTAATGGAAGGTTTTAATGATAAAATTAGAAGTGTAAAAGGCTTTAATTCATCTCCTAAAACCTATGTCTTGGACATGGCTTTGTTACCAGAGACTACGGAAAGTGAATGGATAGAACAAGCTAATTACCTTAAGAAACATATTACTCCAGCAGTTATAGATGAAGCACTTTTAGCTTTTCCTGAAGAAATAAGAGATGAGAAAGTTGCTGAAATTAAAAGTACTTTGTTATCCCGTTTAGCTTCAATAACAGAAACCGCAGAAACGTATTTTTCCATCCTAAATAAATTTGCAGTAGTTACAGGAACAGATAAGGATGATTGGTTTGTAATTAATAGAATAAATGAAAATGAAACAGAAATTAAAGCGTACAGAAATATAGGCGATAAAAAGAAGAAGCTGTTTTTCGAGAAGACTTTCAATAAAAAAACCACTAAAGAAATTTGGGTGTATGGTTTAGATGATGATGATTTATTTGAGGTAAAAGGAGTTAAGAATAATGCAATTAAAGTAAGACTAATTGGAGGTCAGAATAATGATATATACGATGTAGAGACACCACGTAATATTAGTATTTACGATTATAAGAGCAAGGAGAATACATTTAAAAATGTAAAAGGCGTTAAGGTAAAGCTGATGGATGATTATACGGTGAATACCTATCAGCCCTTAAAAATAAGGACCAGTACAAACCAGATTATACCCACTTTAGGTTTTAATCCGGATGATGGTGTTAAGATAGGGTTCCAGAATACCTATACATATAACGGGTTTAGACAAAATCCGTTTACACAGAAACATGAACTTGCAGCATCATATTATTTTGCAACGAGTGGTTATGATGTTGCCTATACCGGGGAATTTGCACATATTTTTGAAAACTGGAATTTAGAACTTGCAGCACGATTTACGAGTCCAAATTTTTCAATTAACTTTTTTGGATTTGGGAATGACACGGAAAACTTTGATGATGATTTTAGTATGGACTATAATAGAGTGCGTATTGAAACTGTAAAATTTGCTCCCTCTTTAGTTTGGAGGGGTAGATTAGGAGCAAAGTTTAAAGCAGGATTTAATATTGAATCTATCGAGGTAGAAGAAACAGCAGATAGGTTTGTAAATGAATTTTACCAGGCCAATGGTGAAGAAACTAGAAATAGTTTTATTGGTGCGGAAGCAGAATATACATATGAAAATAAGGATAACCAAGCATTTCCAACCTTAGGGATGGCCACAGCGCTTAAATTAGGGTATAAAACAGATTTAAATGACGCCGATAATGGGTTTGCTTACGTAGTGCCAAGTTTGTCTTTTGATTACAAATTAATATCAAATGGGAGATTAGTCTTAGCTACTAAATGGAAAGGTCACTTTATTGTTGGTAATGATTATGAATTTTACCAAGGGGCTAGTATTGGAGGGGTAGATGGGTTACGTGGATTTAGAAATCAACGGTTTACCGGAAAATCTTCCTATTATCAAAATACAGATCTAAGGTTTAGCTTGCGAAAAAAAAGAACCAATATTTTACCTACAGCCATGGGAATTTATGGAGGGTTTGATTATGGTAAAGTTTGGATTCCTACAATAGATTCAAATACTTGGCATACCTCATATGGGGGTGGTTTTTTCTTGAATGCTGCAGATATCATATCTGTTAATGTAGCTATTTTTAATAGTACAGATGGTGCAAGATTTACTTTTGGGCTAGGCTTTGGATTCTAACTTATATAGGGCTTGAGCTGTTTTATTTTAAGGTATATGAATATAGATTTTGACCCGTTTTAGCGCGCTCTTCATCAGAGACTAAAAGGGTGTTGTCGTCTTTAAAACAAACAGATTCTATTTGCGTTGTTGCACCTAAATCAATAGTTTTTAACCTACCATTAATAAAATCATCACCTTTAAAATCAGAATAAATCCATAAAAAGCCATACCCTAAGATCACTAGTTTTTTCCCGTCTGGAGAAATAGTAGCAGAGGTAACTTGACATACTCGAGCAGTTTCACAAGGAGTAAATTCACCCACTAATTCTGCAGCGTATTTTCCAGGAGTATCTGGGATTTTATAAATAAACGTTTTTCCAGTAAAAGGTTCTGATCTGTTTTTTGTGATGATATAAAGTGCATTATTAAAATGAAACAAGGCTTCAGCATCATAAATTAAATTATCTTTTTTTGGAGGAAATTCTTTTTGCTCAGGATAATAAAATTCTATTTGCTGTGCATCAATTTTATTTCCAGGCTCTATTTCTGGGTTTGGAACTTTGTAAACAACTAAATTTTTTCGTTCGTTAGCATTGTTACCAATATCACCAATATAAAGATTTCCTTTTTTATCCTGAGTTAAATCTTCCCAATCATGGTTTTTAGCATTTTTAACTCGGAGCTCTTTTAAAATTTTGCCATTAAAACCAATTTGATATAGTACATCATCATTACCATGATCTTCTACAAACCAAGCCTTTTCATTCCCGTAATAAGCAATTCCAGAATTTTCTTTTACGGCTTTAGGTAGTTTGGTAACAAAGGTTAGCTGTCCGTAGTTGGAACAACCTGTTAAAAAAACAGCAATAGATATAAACGATAAAAGTTTCATTTTTTCGATTTAAAAAATTTTTCATTTAGATTTTACAAAGCAACGAAATAGCTTTTTTAAAATGGTGAAATTCCTGTTAAAATGAATTTTTGATTAAAGAAAACGTTGTAGTTGTATGAATATGATAAATGATTCTACTATACTAATAATTATAGGCGTGTAAATTAAATTATGTGTAATTATTCCAATATATTTATAAATTATAATCAAACTAAATAAAAAATGTTAGGAATTATTTCATTTGTAGGATTTACAGCTCTTGTGGCTATCATTTCTTACTTTGCTACGCGGAAGACAGACGAATCTTCATCAGATGGTTATTTTTTAGGAGGAAGGAGCTTAACGGCAGGAGTAATTGCAGGTTCTTTATTGTTAACTAATTTATCTACAGAGCAAATTGTAGGGTTAAATGGTAGTGCTTATAAAGACGGATTATCTGTTATGGCATGGGAAACTTTAGCTGCGATAGCCATCGTCGTAACTGCAATCTTTTTATTACCTAGATATTTAAAAGGAGGATTAACCACGATACCAGGGTTTTTAGCAAAACGATTTGATACTACCACAAAAACAATAACTTCAGCCTTATTTTTAACGGGTTACGTTGTAGTTCTATTACCAGTTATACTCTATTCTGGCTCTGTAGCGATAAGTGGTATGTTTGATATTCCTACCCTATTAGATGTTTCTGATAAAACGGCTCTTGTACTGTGTATTTGGGGTATAGGAATTATAGGTTCTATATATGCTGTATTTGGAGGGTTAAAAGCTGTTGTGGTTTCAGATTCTATAAATGCAATTGGTTTATTGATAGGAGGAATGCTGATTCCTATATTTGGATTAATGGCTATCGGTGATGGTAGTGTTTTAGGAGGATTAGATATTTTAATAACTTCAGATCCAGCGCGGTTTGATTCTACAGGAAACCCTGGTCAAGAGGTTCCTTTTTCAACGATTTTCACAGGGATGATGTTGGTGCAATTATTTTATTGGGGAACCAACCAACAAATTATTCAAAGAGCATTAGGTGCCAAGAATCTTGCAGAAGGACAGAAAGGATTACTTTTAGCTTCATTTTTAAAAATATTAGGTCCGTTAATTTTAGTCTTACCAGGAATGATAGCCTACCATTATTTTGATAATGGACTAGCATCTAGTGATATGGCATATCCTGAATTAGTACGGGCAGTACTGCCAAAACCTTTAGTAGGTTTCTTTGCAGCAGTACTCTTCGGGGCTATTTTAAGCTCTTTTAATAGTGTTTTAAACAGTTCTGTAACACTTTTCGGAATTGATATTTATAAGCAACACATTAATCCAGAGGCTCCAGAAAATATTGTTGTAAAATATGGAAAAATATTTGGAGTTTGTTTGGCTTTAGCGGCAATGTTTATAGCTCCTTTAATTGCTAATGCCGATAGTTTATTTAATTATTTACAGAAAATAAACGGAATTTATAGTATTCCAATTTTTACCATTATTGTTGTGGGTTATTTTACAAAAAGGGTGCCTGCAATTGCAGCAAAGATCGGTATTATATCCGGTTCCATATTATACATTATTAGTGAGTTTGTTGTTGGGCCAAGCATGGTAAAAGCTGCATTAGAGAAAGCGGAATTAGCAGGTGTTACGGATGTAAATGCACTTAGGTTAATAGAGGCTGGTGCATATCCTCATTTCTTACATAACTTGGCAATTTTATTTGTATTGAATATAGCTATTATGTTGGTTATTGGATATTTCTATCCAAGAAAAGAACCATTTGTTTTAGAGTATACCAATCAGGTATCTATTACACCGTATAAATATGTAAATCAAATAGGTATTGCTATTTGTGTTATTGTTATTGCTATTTATGTCTACTTTGCAAAGTAGGTCTTAAGATAAATTATTAAATAAAAAAAGGAACTCTGAAAAGAGTTCCTTTTTTTATTTAATAATTATGGGCATAAAAATTTCAGCTTTCCATTCTAGTTCATTACCTCCAAAATTAGGATTCGTATAAAAAACTTCAATCGGTAATTTCTTAACCGATATATTTTTGGATTTAGCGGTATTCATTAGTTTGTACCATGCTCTGTCTGATGTAATGTAGTTGCCGTTGTATTCTGTTTTAAGCATATTACCTCCTTCAAATCTTCTGTATTTAATGTCTTTAAAATAAGGTAAGCTGTCTTCTTTTATGATTGGATAACAAAAGTCATAATAAATGCTATCATTTTTTGTATTCCAATAGGTAACCTCTATAAAAGGAAGACCATCTGGTTTTATTTTATTAGTAGCCATAATATTGTCGAGATAAGGATGGTTTTTCATCATACCACCAACTTTTTTATTTTGTGTGGTTTTAATGCTTACGTAAGCCACATATTTAGATGGTAATTTCTCTTGTACTACAGTTCCAACTTTAAAGTTCTTAAGATGTTCAATTAAATAGGTGTTAAATTCAGAAATATTTTCTTTTACTTTTTTTTCAATAGTTGTTTCTGTAAAAGGAATTTTTAGCTTGTTTATAAGGCTGTTTTTAGTATCTGTAGCATACGCTTTTACAAATGACGTAGAGTCTGTAGTTGGCTCTATAACCCATTCGTAGGTGTATGTGTCTTCACCCAAATCTATTTGCTGACTTAGCATATTTAAATTATCTGAAAATTGAATTTTAGAATCAGTATACGAGTTGGACCAAGCTTTTAAGGCTTGATTAATTACTCCAACATTTGTGTTCGTTTTAAAACGGACTAAATAATCATACGGTTTAATGAATAAATACCAGATTAATCCGCCAATACTAATAATTGATAGTATTGAAATAATTTTTTTTTTCATATTGATAACCAGTGTGAAATGTCCTATTTAGCAAGCATTGTTAGCTTTTTATTAACAAAACCTCCAAGATCTCTACCTTGATTTATGCCTACTTCTACTGCAGAACGGTAATGTATACCCCCATACATTCTGCTTATGGCTGCTTCATCTGCAGCTTGTAAGAAAGATTTAAAGTGCCTAACTGGTAATCCAAAATTAATTTCACTATCGTCTTCGAAATCAAAATTTTCACCAAAAATACTCGTAAGTGTTGTGGCAGCTGCTCCAGAGACAACGCTATGGCCACTAGTGTATTCAGGAAATGGAGGTGTTTGTAAAACGGGTTTCCAGTTTTCGTCAATATATTGATTGATTAGAGTTTCAGGTCTAATTAAATTGCTTCTATATTTTTCATCCCAACAACTTATAAAAGCATCATACATAGCAATAGATGTTTTAGTATGAGCAAAAATAGTTTTATCAAAATCAGCATTAGTCTTTTTACTTGCTATTTTGGTAATGCCAATCCAATGTGCTCCGGGCGTTATTTTCTTTTTCGCAAACATAAGATGTCCTTGAGTAACAGATACGTATGGGTTGCAGTCCCAAAATTGCGCTATGGCTATTTCTTCACAAGTATCTCCCTTTTTTTCCATTTCGTTACTCACATTGTAGACTTCAATTAACTCTTTGTAAAACTTTGAATTTTTGTCCATAGAAAATGGAGGTGGAGGTACTGGTTTAAATTGTGAGGCAGAATCTAGAGCAAAAGGTCTTATTTTACTCCAATGTGGTTCAATACCATCCATATAGGAAGGAGGGGTTGGTTGCCATCTGGATTGATCATCAGTATCTACTGTAAATTTTGGCATGGTACGGGTTTGCTTGTAATTGTCTTTATCCATCCATTTTGCAATATGTTCTGCAACTTTAAGACCGTAGGCTTTAGAATTGTTAAATGTTAGCCTATTTTTTGTTTCCCAAACCTTATATAAGCTATCTCTAAGAACTTCCATTTTATCCTCTGAAAATATTAGCTTTCTACTTAGATCCATATGTGCTATTAATGCAGATACTTGGTAGTTAATTTGAATATCTTTATCTGGTGTTGGTATGCTCGTTAAGTCTTTAATTTGTCCAACTAATGTAGCGTAGTCACTATTGTTTTGTGCTACTATTTCATAAGCAGCAATATTCGGATACGCAAATATTCTACTCGCAACAGGAGGAGAAAATATATCATGAATCATGATGTTAGTAATTTTATCTACTGATGCATGATATTCATCTGTTGTTACTATAATGGGTTCATTTTTTTCTTTGCATGAACTAATTAAAAGTGCAAAGAGGGCTATAGCTTTTAGTTTTGTTTTCATATTTTAATCTAATAAGTTATAAACTTGAATTTTGTCATTGTTTATCGTTGCCAACAAAAAAGGTTTTTTGTTGATATAAATAATATTTAAGTGTCTTACTGACTTTAAAGAAAAGTCTAATCCAATTTCATTACCTAGTTTAATGTTATTTATATTTTTTATAAGTGCTCCTGAAAATGAGTCAAACCTCCCTTGAAATGGTTTAACGCCAAAATAATTACCACCTGCTAAAATTTCATCTCTCCCGTCTTTGTCAAAATCAAAATTAACAAATGCTGTAATTGGTGCCGTTTGCATTTTATTTTCAAAAGCAACAAAAGTGAATTTATTATTATCATTTTTTAAATATCCTGACCGCAGCTCTTGTACTGAGAAAAGTGTAGCTTTTTTAATTATATCAGTCCCAAATATCTGGTCTACTGTTTTTCCTGCTAAACTTTTGTACGTAGGAAATTTCTTTTTTAAACTTACCAGTTGACTAGTCAGTTCAACAGCATTTTCTAAAGGATAATAAGCATTATTTTTTTCAATAGCGACTATCGTTTCAGTACTTCCGTTCTTGTCAAAATCTGAATAGTACATTTTTAATGGATATTTTTCTGAGGCTATAAATTTAGTGTTTGTTCCCCAGTTGCCAATTAAATAATCTTTATCTCCATCATTATCAATATCGAAAGGGATAATTGTTTGCCATAGCCCATTGCTATTTCTTAAGTTTACGTCTGTTTTAATAAGATTGCCTTTGTCATTTTTAAAAAATAATGGAGACATCCATTCTCCCACAATTATTAAGTCTTTAATGCCATCATTATCAAAATCATCCCAAATGGCATCTGTAATCATGCCAGTTTGTTCTAATGCTTTGTTTTTTACTTTAATAAAGTTCCCCTTATTGTTATTAAGTAAATATGATGATGGAATTTTTCCAAAATCATTAGAAGTCGCGTAGTTTCCAATAAATAGATCCAAATCGCCATCATTGTCATAATCAAATGGTTTTACAATTGAAGCATTTTCAAAGTCCTCAACAATATTTTTTAGTTCAAAAACAGAATCTTTTGCAACATAATAGCTATCATTAAGTGGTGCCATTTTATTATAGAAATCGCCACCACCAGTCGCAATAAATAAATCATTTTTTTTATCACCATTAAAGTCAGCAATAACAGTAGCTATATCTTCTTTGATAGAATCATTGAAGATTGAGGGGTACTTGGTGCGAACAAAACCACGATCGTTTTGAATATAAATTTGAGAAGGTATAAGTTTTGAACCTCCAAAAAAAATATCTTCTTTGCCATCATTATTAATATCACCTATCGCTAATGCTGGGCCATTGTCAGAAATTTGATACGGCATTAGTTTCTGTCTGTTGAAGTCTATATAATTATCTTCTTTATGAGTAAAATTAATACCTAAATTTCCTTCAGCTTTATTAAATAGTTTTTTTGAGCTAGTTTTTAATTCGTTATAATCAAAGGTCTTGGTGTTTTCAGGTTTTAAAGTTAATGTCTGATTTGTTTTTACATTTTTTAAAACTTGGTAGGTATTATTTGGCCAAATTATTTTTATAGAATCTATTTTTTCTGTCTGATTGAAGCCAAAATGAACAATTGGTTCAGAACTTGATTGAAAACCCCTTGCGGTATACAGTTCTTTATATTGTAATATGTTATTGGTATACGTAAAAACTTTTGTGCCTATGCCATCGTTGTTTTTTTTGCTGTACTCAAATTTTAGCTTTAAATACCTAGCTTTACTGTTGGTTTGGTTTACGTATACCTGGGCGGGCGTATTAATATTATTCACAACAATATCTAAATCACCGTCATTATCTAAATCAGCAAAAGCTGATGCGCCAGAGATAAGAGAATCATTTGCTATCCAAGTTTTAGATTCATCCTTAAATTTTAAATCACCAAGACCTTTAAAAATATAATTTTGTGCAGCTCCCGAGGGCATCATGTTTAGTGCTTGTTTGTCTACTAGTTTAGTGTTATTTAATTTCTGAACGATTTGTTCATTTGATGCAAAATTGATAAAATCTAAATCGTTAGGGCGTTTAGGTATGCCGTTAGAGATAAAAACATCTTGTTCTCCGTCTTGATCATAATCTCCAAAAAGTGCGCTCCAGCTCCAATCTGTTGCAGAAATGCCACTTAATAGGGCGGTTTCTGAATATGGGGCATCTTTTTGATTTACTTGAAGCATGTTTCGAGTAAATTGATAATGGTAACCATACAACCCAGTTCTTAATTTTTGTATTTGAATGTCATCATCTCCTTCTGAAGATTTTAGCACTTTCTCATCTTCTGCTAACATATCTAAGGTTAGTAAGTCAGACCATCCATCATGGTTGATATCTGCAGCATCCATACCCATTGTAAAACGACTCGTGTGACCAAAATTGTCTCTGAGGCTTTCAGTAAAAGTGCCATTACCATTATTTAAATAGTAATAGTCATCTTCATGAAAATCATTTCCTATATATATGTCAGGATATCCATCTTGGTTAAAATCAGCTATTGAAATACCAAGTCCATAACCATTTACTCCACCATAAATTCCAGCACTTTTGCTCACATCAATGAACTTTCCGTTGTCGTTACGTAGAAGTTTATCGCCAGACTGAAAATCTCTTTTTAGTCTAAGATTTGCTTTACCAAAAGATTCTTGGGTATGTACGGCATGATTAAGTAGGTAAATGTCTAGATCTCCATCAGCATCATAATCAATAAATGCAGCAGAAGAACTGTAGGAGTCATAATCTAAGCCATATTCTGCAGCACTTTCTGTAAATGTATTATTTCCATTGTTAAGGAATAGTTCATTGTGTCCGCTAAAACCATTTATTCCTACTACTGCACAAACATAAATGTCTAATAAACCATCACCATTTACATCACCCATAATAGTTCCTGTATTCCAAGAACTGTTGCCTGCAACACCTGCTGTTTGGGTAATATCTTCAAAAACAAGCTTACCTTTGTTTAAATACAATTTATTTTTTACTTGATTTCCTGATAAATAAATATCAGGGAGGCCATCATTATTGATGTCGCCAATTGCTACGCCGCCACCATTATAAAAATAGAGGTAATCTAAAATATTTACATCATCGGTTTCTGTAAGTGTATTTGTAAATAGAATATTAGTTTCTTCTGGTGTTGGATTTTTAAAAAGACTTCCCTCGTTATGCCCACAACTTATGAGTAAAACGCTGTATATGATAAGTATTAAATTATTTTTCATTTAGATTAAATACTTTAGGTTGTTCATTATTAATAGCTGCTATAAGAAAAACTTTACCGCTTTTGTCTTTGAATAACTTGAGGTGTTTAACTTCATTCTTTATTTCAAAACCACTTACTGCATAAGCTTGCCATTCAAAATTATTTAAACCATCACCCAGTAATACATTTCCATAGCTAGCATCTTGCCTAGAGTATTGCGGTTTAAATTCAAAATTATTCCCGGCTAGTATTAAATCTATATTTCCGTCATTATTAACATCAGTACAAGTGATGCCACAAGTGCATGAAAATTGAACTCGAGGAGGAAGAATTTTATATGTAAATTGTCCGGTACCATCATTTATAGCAACAATAGATTCCATTATTGTTGCCTCTTTACATATAGAACTTTCAAAAACATCCTTAGGGAACAACTCAGAAATTGTTCTTTTTGCGTATTCAGATGCTTTTAGATTTTTCTTTTTTAGTGAAACTATTTGTGCCATTATTTCTCTCTTCTGATGTAGTGGGTAATCATTGCCACTAAAACTTTGAGTGAAAATTTGTTCAATAGTTCCATTGGAGTCAAAGTCATTAATCCACATTTTCATTGGATTTGAATTTGTAGCTTTGTAAGGAACATTACTACCTTGATTCCCTATTATTAAATCTAAATCGCCATCATTATCAATATCTGCAGTTTCTATGGTATTCCAAAACCCTTTTAGATTATCTAGATCAGTAGGGAATTTAGCTAACCTCCTCCCGTTATTTTTATAAATATTAGGAACTCCCCAATCAGATACTGTAATTAAGTCTGGTTTGTTATCGCCGTCAATATCAACCCAGATAGCATCCGTTATCATTCCTGCATTTTTAGTATCATAAGCTATTTTTTCTGTTGCATTGCTAAAAGTGCCATTTCCATTATTTTCTAAGAATATATGATTTGGATCAATGCCATAATTTCCAACAATACTTCTAGAGCCTATAAAAACATCAATATCTCCATCTTGGTCAAAATCTACAGGGGCAATTACTGAAATATTTTTAAATGCTGAAGGAAGATTTTCTTTGCTTTTACGAAACGTCCCTTTGCCATCGTTTAAATAGAGTCTTGTTGTATACGTATTTTCGCTATCAACTTCATTTCCGCCAGATCCAACCATTAAATCGAGATCTCCGTCCTGGTCAACGTCAAATAAGGCTGCTGCGGTATCTTCGGCATTTGCATCAGCAATCAAAGCTGGTTGCTTACTTGCGGTTAATTTTCCGCTGCCCTTATGAATGTATATTATACCTGACTGGTTTTTTGAGCCTCCAATGAAAACATCTTCATTTCCATCATTGTTTATATCACCTACCGCCAAGGCTGGTCCTTCTTGTGAAATTGCTTTAGAAATCAAACCTTCGTAATCAAAATCTTGATATGTATTTTCCTTATGAGCAATTAGATTGTCTTCATTAATTGGAGTTAGTAAAGTTTTTTGTTGTGTATTTTTAATTGGGATGTACTTCTCTTTTGCGTCTTTGTGTTTTAAAGTTAAAAACTGATTAGCTTTTACATCAAATAGCTTTTGAGTCTGATCATCAGGCCATAAAACTTGTAATGAATCTATTTTTTTTGTTTTCCCCAGACCTATAGTCATGGTGTAATCCATAGAAGACTGAAAACCTCTAAAAGGCATAAGTTCTTGAAGTAAAATTGTATCGTTAAGATAGAGTTTAACACTGGCGCCAATGGCAAATCTATTTTTTTCTGAACCTTCTAGTTTTAGTTTAATATAATTGTTATGTGATAATTTTTGTGTATTATTTTCGTAAATAAAAAGTGGCATATTTACATTGTTAACAATTAAATCTAAATCGCCATCATTATCTAAATCACCATAAGCCGCGCCATTGGATAAACTAGGTATTTCTAATCCCCATTTTTTAGTGGCATTATTAAAGGTGAGATCACCATTATTTTGGTAAGCATAATTAGATTGTGGTGCAATGGGCATTTTATTAATAATGGAATCTATAGATTCTTTTTTACCTGTTAACGCCATTTTTTGAACAATCTCACTTGCAAAAAAATCTATGAAATCAAGATCGGTTAAATCGTGATTAACCCCATTAGTGACATAGATATCTTTTAAGCCATCATTGTCCATATCAAACAATAGACCAGCCCAACTCCAATCTGTTTTTCCTACTCCACTATAATAAGCGATTTCAGAAAAAGTATTATTACCATTATTGAGTTGGAGCGTGTTTTGGATATATTGCTGATAAAAATCTTTACTTTGCTTAAGCTTAAATACGTTGTAACCTTCAAATTCCATGACAGATTTAACTCTTTGGTCCCCTTCTGGTAACATGTCTGTTATATATATATCAGTAAGACCGTCATTATTTATATCGGCCATGTCTACGCCCATTGCAGATAAAGATAGGTGTGAAGTCCAGTTTTCTATTTCTTCATTAAATGTTCCGTCTTGATTATTAATATAGAGGTAATCTCTTTCGTAGAAATCATTTGAGATATAGATATCAGGATACAAATCTCCATTGATATCACTAACCATAACTCCAAGACCAAAACCTATTAAACTTCCGTATATCCCAGATTCTTCACTAACATCAACGAATTTTCCGTTATCATTTCTTAAAAGCATATCTCCAACCCCTTTAAAAATATCAGGAACCCCTTCCCAGTCTTGAGCGCGAACACCTCTTTGTTCGGCATAGCCAAGGCTACTTACAGGTATATTACTGTTGTTTAATATGTAGGCATCAAGGTCGCCATCTTTATCGTAATCAAAAAAAGATGCTTGCGTAGAGAAACCTGTTTTTGCTAAATTATATTGCGTAGCTTTTTCGGTAAAGGTTAAGTCACCGTTATTAATATATAAATCATTGTCATGATTGTTGCCTTTCATGTTTCCGGCATTACTTACATAAATATCTAAAAAGCCATCATTGTTTATATCTACCATTACGACTCCTGTAGACCATGGTTTATTTCCAGCAACCAAAGCTTTATCGGTAATGTCTTCAAATTTTAAATTCCCTTTATTTAAATACAATTTATTGGAATGCATATTAGAGGTTAAGTAGATATCTGGTAGCCCATCATTATTTATATCTCCAATGGCTACACCACCACCATTGTAGAAGTTTCTATATTTAAAAACGTTGAAGTTTTTTTGATTTTGTACTTCATTGATAAAGTTGATTCCTGTAGCCGTGGAGTCTAGTAACGTAAACATTTGATTTTCGATACTTACTTTTTGCTTTTCAGATTTTTTTTCTTCGTTACAAGAAGATAGGATTGCTAAACTTAATAGGGAGAAGTAAAGAATTTTTTTAGATTTCAATAGGTGTATACGTTTAGTAATCATTTTAAGTAGTAATTTTTGTATAAAAGTAGAAAGTGTGTAATTTTTTTCTAGTCAAAAAGCGAGGTTTAAATTACATAAGTTACTAATTCTATTTTTTTAAAATTAGCATTGGTCCCTATCAGCTAAGGTAATTAATTAAGTAGGCACGTAAAACTAAAAAGGCATTTTTTAGAGCTGCAAAAATGTTAAAAAGTAAAAGACCGTACGTTAAGTACGGTCTAGTGATTTTATGGATAAAATAAATATTAATACCCTGGGTTCTGCACTAAGTTAGGGTTAGCTAATACATCAGATAATGGAATTGGGAAAATTTCTAAATGAGCATCTCCTGCATCTTTAAGATTCCATGCTCTAAGATACTGACCAAATCTAATTAAATCCGGTCTTCTAAAGCCTTCTGCGTACAATTCTCGTCCTCTTTCTGCAAGTAAATCTGCTTCACTTACCGTAGCTAAAGCTGTTGCGCCTCTTTGTATTCTTAAAGTGTTGATCATAGCAGTTACATCAGTACCATTTCTAAACATTGCCTCAGCTTTCATTAAATAGGCATCGGCAAATCTATATTTTACAATGTGTTTTCTATCATGGCCACCTTCTTCATTAGGGTGGTATTTTAACATTCTTGTTCCAGATGTTTCTAATGTTGCATTATCTGAAGGAGCGGTATATTCAGCCTTTTCAACTTCTTTAGTAAAGACTAATGGTACTCCACCAACATTATCCCTTGCGGTTAATGCTGTTCCATCTTCTTCATATTGTTGACCTATTAAGAAACCATATCCAATACCTAAATTATCTGAATTTGCAGTAGTAGCATCAGGTACCCATCCTCTTCGTTCTTCTTGACCGTCGCCTTGGTAGTTCGTATCTGGATCACCTTCGAACAATTGATAAAACTCTGAAAGAGTTGCAAAGCCATTCCAGCCACCATCAGCTTGATCTGGAGAGTTAAGATTGTAATGTAATGTAGGCCAAATTCTAGACCCTGTGCCGGCAGGAGACCACCAAATTGTTTCTACGTCATTACTTGGTCTAAAGATATCAAAGAAATCTCCAGCTGCAGCTAAAGTATAACCATCAGCAGCTATAGCATCTACGGCATCAATTACTACTTGCATATCGGCTGGGTTTGCAGCCGTATTTAAGTAAATATGCTTATTTAAATAAAGTGCAGCTAATAGTTGATTGGCTGATGCTTTAGTTGGTAGTGATTTTTTTGAAATATCATCACTAGCAGTAACTGTTGGGAGGTCTCTAAGTGCGATATTCAAATCGGCAACAATACTATCAATAGCTGCTTGACCAGTTAATACAGATGGTGTTTCACTATTTGGTAAATCAACATCTCTATAAGGTACTTGTCTCCACATATCAAGGATCCACGTCATTGCCCAGGCTCTGTAAAAATGAGCTGCTGCTTTTTGCTCAATTAAATCGCCGTCCGCAGTGATTGTACTTTGGGGGTTGATTATACGAGTGGCGTTGATAGTGATACTGTTAAGTTCTTGCCAAGTATTGATAATATCTGTTAATTCTGCATTCCAGGTTTGTTTATGCATGGAAAGCCATCTACCGTTATCACCCCAATCTGTTCCTCTTGTAGGAATAATGTATTCATCCGTTGAAACTTCATTCAATGCATATAGTCCTGCTTGATTTGCTAAATCACCTCCGGCTACGATATTTTGAAGGTTAGAAACTTCACTATCTACATTGGCAACACCTGCAAAACCTTCGCTAATTAAAGAGTCCGTTGGCTCAATCTCTAAATCTGAACAAGCTGTTATCAGTAATAGAGATAGTGTTAAGCATGAATAATTTATTATTTTTTTCATATTTATTTTTTTTTAAAAAGTCATGTTAATTCCAAAACTAAAAGTTCTTGGTCTAGGGTATGATAAATAATCGATAGATGCAGAAGGTAAGCCACTTGCTGATACATTAGAAGTACTTACTTCAGGGTCTAATCCGCTATAATCGGTAATTAGAAAAAGATTTTGGCCAACAGCGCTTAAACGCATGCTTTTAAAAACTCCTGCGCCACTTAAGGGTACATTGTAAGATAATGAGGCATTTTGAAGTCTAACAAAGTCACCTTTTTCAAGAAAATAGGTACTAGCGTTACCAGATGAAAGGTTTATGTTGTCATCTAAAACACTTTTTAGGTTATTTCTGCTTCCAATCTGAGGTTGTGCAAATAAGGCATTAGCCGTGTTGTTGTAAACATAGTGCCCAAATTGGCCAGCAAAAAATACGGAAGCATCCCAATTTTTATACGATGCACTTGTGGAAAAACCAGCAATAATTTTTGGTAATCCAGACTTATCTAAAATCGTTGAGTTTTCATCTACTTGATAGTTTTCATCTACTAATCTAACATTGTAGGTGTAGAGTGGTTTGTCATTAGCTAAAACCTGTGAGAAAGAATCCGTTAAACCAGGACCATATAATTGCCCTGCAAATATATTGGGACCTTCATAATCTGTTAGTTTATTGTCGTTGTATGATATATTGAAATTTGCATTCCAATTAAAACCATCCCCAACTATTATATCGTAATCTAGTCCTAATTCGATACCTTGATTTAAGATTGTTCCGTCAACATTTTGAAAAACAAATGGAGAAGTAGCAGGTTGTACCGCTGGTAAATTTAATAAGATGTCAGTTGTTTCTTTTCTATACACGTCAATATTACCTGTTAAACGATCATTAATAAAACCAAAGTCTAAACCAAGGCCATATTGAGCGGTAGATTCCCATTTAAGATCTGGATTAGCAAATGCTACTTCAGAGGAAGCTGGTTGTGATAATTGCGTTCCTGCAGAAATTCCTAGGGCATTCCATCTAGTTCTATTTACAAAGTTGCCATAGCCAAGACCGTCTTGATTACCCGTAATACCCCAGCTAAATCTTAACTTTAAGGTAGAGAAGGTCTCTTCGTTTATAAAATCTTCTTGATTAAGTTTCCATGCAACTGCAGCTGATGGGAAAAATCCATATTGATTATTTGTACCAAATCTTGAAGAACCATCAGCTCTGAAAGTTCCAGTGAAAAGATATTTGTCGTAAAGCGTATAGTTCAGTCTTCCAAAGAACGACTGTAATTCGTCAGTATTGTCAAATGTATCAACTCTAAAAGCGTCAATTCCTGTAGAAGGTGCACTAAGAGTCGTTTCATTTAAATTTGGGAATAAGTTTAATGCTCTAAACTGGTTTCCAGCAGCAACGTTATCATCAAAAACACCTATACCGTAACCTTGGTAATTACTGGTAATGTTTTTTGTGTTTTCGTAAGCTTGATTGGTGATTGCGGCAATTTCATTCAAGTCTGATGTTCCATAACCTTGACCTAGTAAGTTTTGTCCATTTCTATTAAAGTCTTGATAAGAAAAACCTACAAGTGCATCTAGTTTAGAATTTTCAAATTCCTTGGTGTAACTAGCTGTTAATTCTAGTAATTTATTTTGAGTATCTAAAATACTTACTGCCCCTCTACCATTTCCTACAACGCCATTTCCTAATCCTAATGTTTGAGGACCAGCAACTTGTTCTCTTGAAGATGTAGAAGTGTCAAGACCTAAATTTAATTTAGCAGACAATTCGCTGGTAATTGAATAATCTAAAGAAACATTACCTAAAAATCTATCCGTATAGGTATTGTCATCATAATAGGCTAGTAAATTTGCAGGATTTCTATCAGGACTTGTATTATAGTTTGGATCAGCATTCAGTGTCGGGTTTGAATAATATGCTGAGGCTAATAAATCTCCAGTACTACCTGCTGTTCTAGTGATGAAAGGAACTCTATCATTTATTCTAGATATAGTTGTTTGTACGCCAACTTTTAATTTGTCTTTAAAGAATCTCTGATTTACGTTAATTCTTCCTGTAATTCTTTCTAAATCAGTATTTTCTATAATACCGAATTGTTTTGAGTAACCAAAAGTAGCTCTAACGTTTCCACTTCCATAATTTTGTGAATACGAAAAGTTATTGTCTGTTGAAGCCGAAGTTCTAAATATGAAGTCTTGCCAGTCAGTAGACGCGCCTAAGTTAGCCCCTCCTCTTTCAATGAATTCTTCAGTAGTTAGTAAGTCATATTGATTGGCGACTTTTGATATACTTAAGTTACTGGAAAATGTAAATTGGCCATTAGAACCGCCACCTTTTCCTGATTTTGTAGTAATAACGACAACTCCATTTGCACCTCTTGACCCATAAATAGCAGTTGCAGAGGCATCTTTTAAGATGCTCATGCTTTCAATGTCGTTGGGATTAAGGAAGTTTAATGGGTTCTTAGATCCGCTAGTTCCGGCTCCAACATCTTGACCTGATGCAGAAACACTTTCATTTGAAACAGGAACTCCGTCAATTACGAATAGAGGACTGTTGTTTCCTCGAACAGAACCTGTACCTCTAATTCTTAAGGCAATACCAGCACCGGGTTCACCGCTCGACTGAGATATTTGTACTCCAGAAGTTTTACCTTGAATCAATTGTTCGGGAGATGCAATAACACCGCCGTTAAAATCTTCCGACGTTACAGATGCAACAGATCCTGTAGCATCTTTAACGGTAGTAGTACCATATCCAATAATAACAACTTCATCCAAGGCCTCTGCGTCTTCGGCAAGAGTTATGTTCACGGTTGTTTTCCCATTTACAGCTACTTCAGATGTCTTATATCCTATGTAGCTAAACAATAAGGTAGCATCAGATGCTACGTTACTTAATGAAAAATTTCCGTCAAAATCGGTTTGAGTACCGTTTGTGGTACCTTTTACTAAAACACTCGCTCCAGGTAAAGGCCCGCTGGCATCAGAAACAGTCCCTGATACCTCCTGTGCTTGTATCATGCCAAAGCATAGAAATGCCCCAGCAATAAGCAAGCTTTTAAATAGCTTAATCTTCATAGATAATTAATTTAAGTTGAGTTAATTTAAATTCAAAAGTTAAAAATATGTAAAAAAGTTGTTAAAGTTATAGGGCGTAATCAATATGATTTTACGAAAACGGTTTCGTGTTGATAACTTTATTTTGTTGCGCTAATTTTAAAATACACCTCGGTAGATTAGATTTTTCTTAAAATTTTATAATTATTGTGAGAATTTGAAAATATAACTCTAAGATACGTATTTATTTTTTTCTTAATTTTTTTAGAATATCACGGCCAATTGTTAAAAAACTAATATTTGCTATGGGGTGCGTATTTATATGTTAATTTAACCTATTAATTGAAGTAACTACTCAAAATTTAAAAATGTTAAAGCGAAAAATCACTCTAAAGCACATTGCGCGAGAATTAGGAGTTTCAATCTCTACAGTTTCTAAAGCACTTAAAAATAGTGAAGAGATTAGTAGGGATACTAAAGAGAAAATTCAGGCCTTTGCAAAGCTTTATAATTACAAGCCAAATAATATAGCCATTAGTCTAAAGAATAAAAGCACTAAAAATATAGCGGTAATCATTCCAGATATTGTGCATCATTTTTTTACTACTGTTTTTCATGGTATAGAAAAAATAGCCAATGAAAAGGGGTACAATGTAATTATTTGTGTATCAGATGAATCTTTTGATAAGGAAGTAATTAACATGGAAATATTGGCTAATGGGAGTGTAGATGGTTTTATCATGTCTTTATCTTCCGAAACTCAACTTAAGAATGATTACAATCATTTAAAGGAGCTTACGGAGCAAGGTATCCCATTGGTTTTGTTTGATCGGGTTACGGATGAGGTTGCATGCGATAAGGTTTTAATAAATGATAGAGATGGTGCGTATAGATCGGTTAAGAAACTAATTGAAAATGGCAAAAAGAGGATTGCTCTTGTCGCTACCGAAGACTATTTAAGTGTGAGCAAAGAAAGAGCTGATGGTTACTTTCAAGCTTTGAAAGAATTTAATATTGAAGTAAAAGAAAGCCTGATTTTGAAATTGCCTTCTATGAGTAGTGTTGAAGGCGATGCTATGGAGAACTTTTTTAAAAATGAAAAAGTAGATGCTGTTTTGTGTGTAAATGAGATTTATGCAATTCATGGAATGCGTATCGCTCAAAAATTAGGATTTAATATTCCACAGGATATTGAATTTATAGGTTTTACAGATGGTATTTTATCTAAATTCTCAAACCCTACTCTTACTGCAGTTGCGCAGCATGGAGAAAAAATGGGTGAGATAGCTGCGGAAATGTTGATTGAAAAGATAGAAAGCGATAATGAGGTAGAAACTTATCGTACTGAAATTCTAGAGCCTACAATAATAGAAAGAGAATCAACACTTAATGCGTAAAAAATAACACGTTTAAAAAATGAATACTATTAAAACTGGTTTTATTTTCGATTTAGATGGTGTCATCGTAGATACTGCAAAATATCATTATTTAGCATGGAGAAAGCTTGCTAATGAATTGGGTTTTGAGTTTACTCATGAGCAAAATGAACTTTTTAAAGGAGTAAGTAGAAAACGATGTTTAGAAATTTTATTAGCTATAGGTAAAATTAAAGCAACCCAAGAACAGTTTGATTCTTGGATGATTGAAAAAAACGTAGATTACCTGGCTTATATTGAAAACATGGATGTCTCTGAGATTTTACCTGATGTTCCTAAAGTATTGGATTATCTAAAGCATAAAAATATCCCTATTGCCTTAGGTTCTGCAAGTAAGAATGCAAAGCCAATATTAGAGAAGGTAAACTTATTGTCTTATTTTGATGTACTAGTGGATGGTAATAATGTTACCAAAGCTAAACCAGATCCTGAAGTATTCCTAATTGCTGCAAAACAATTAGGGGTAAAACCATGCAATTGTATTGTTTTTGAAGATGCAGTAGCGGGAATAGAGGCGGCTAACGCTGCAGGAATGATTAGTATTGGTATTGGTGATGCCGAAATATTAAACCAGGCAAAATATAATTTTAAAGATTTTACAGAAATAAGCCTTTCATTTTTAGATACACTAATTATAGAATAGTGCAATCGACCATCGTTTTAGATGCTTTTATATTAAAATAAAATATTATAATTTAAAAAAATGAATCAAGATTATATAAAACCAGACGTTTGGTCAATTATAGAAGAAGGTTTTGATAAAGAACGTGTAAAGTCTTCCGAAAGTTTATTTAGTATGGGTAATGGTGCAATGGGGCAACGTGCTAATTTTGAAGAGAAATACACGGGGCATACGTTTCAAGGAAGTTATATTGCAGGGGTTTACTACCCCGATAAAACGCGTGTTGGTTGGTGGAAAAATGGCTATCCTGAATATTTCGCTAAAGTATTAAATGCACCAAACTGGATAGGGATTGATGTTAGGATTAATGGAGAGTACCTGGATCTTAATACTTGTAAAGCTGTTTCAGGGTATAGGCGAGAACTAAACATGAAAGAGGGTTGGTATCAACGTTCTTTCGAAGCTGTCCTACCTAATAATATTAAAATTACGGTTAAGGCAACCCGATTTTTAAGTTTAGCTTTTAATGAGATAGGAGCAATAGCATATGAAGTAACTCCGCTTGAAATAGATGCGGAAGTAATCTTTGAGCCTTACTTAGATAGTGGTATTACTAATGAGGATAGTAATTGGGATGATAAGTTCTGGAATACCACATCTATTACGGCTGAAGGTGGTCAAGCTTTTATAGAAGCACATACCATGAAGACCAATTTTGCCACCTGTACGTTTATGCAGTCTCAATTGATTTATAATGGCGAAGTAACTATTCAAACCCCTGTAGAATCTAAGACGGAATTTTTAGTTAAACACTCCTATGTTCAACACGTTAAAAAAGGAGAAACTGTTGCGCTTCATAAATTTGGTGGGTATACTGTAGATAGAAACCACAAGCCATTAGAATTAATAAAAGCAGCAAAAACAGCATTAAAAAAGGTGTTAGATTTAGGTTTCGATGCACTTCTAGATACTCAAAAATTAGCTTGGGCAAATATCTGGGAGATGAGTGATATCACTATTGTAGGAGATGTAAAAGCACAACAGGGTATCCGATTTAATATATTTCAATTGAACCAAACCTATTTAGGAACAGATTCTCGTTTAAATATTGGTCCTAAAGGGTTTACAGGAGAAAAGTATGGTGGTAGTACCTATTGGGATACAGAGGCATATTGCATTCCGTTTTATATGGCGACTAAGGAACCGAAAGTGGCACGTAATCTTTTAGAATACCGCTACAATCATTTAGAAAAAGCGATTGAAAATGCTCAGAAATTAGGCTTCTCTAAAGGTGCTGCATTGTATCCTATGGTAACAATGAACGGGGAAGAGTGCCATAATGAATGGGAAATTACTTTTGAAGAAATCCATAGAAATGGTGCTATTGCTTTTGCAATTTATAATTATTACCGGTACACGGGAGATTATACTTACATTCCAGAAATGGGGCTAGAGGTACTTATTGGTATTGCACGTTTTTGGCATCAAAGAGCTACTTTTTCTACACAGAAAGATAAGTATGTAATCTTGGGAGTTACAGGTCCTAATGAATACGAAAATAACGTTAACAATAATTGGTATACTAATTATTTAGCCAAATGGTGTATTACTTATACTTTAGAGCAACTACAGAAAGTAAAAGAAGGTTATTCTGATGATTACCATAGAATTATTGGGGTAACAAAACTTAATGATACAGAGCTAGAGAAATGGGCAGTGGTAGCGGGTAATATGTACTTTCCGTTTTCAAAGGAACATGGTATTTACCTCCAGCAGGATGGGTTCTTAGATAAAGAATTAATACCGGTGGCTAATTTGCCAAAATCTCAACGTCCTATTAATCAAAAATGGAGTTGGGACCGAATTTTACGTTCTCCATATATTAAGCAAGCAGATACGTTGCAAGGGTTTTATCTTTTCGAAGATCAATTTTCTATAGAAGCTTTAGAAAAACATTTCGACTTTTACGAACCATTTACGGTACATGAATCATCATTATCTCCTTGTGTACATAGTATACAAGCATCTAAGTTAAATAGAATGCAGCAGGCATATATGTTTTATTTGCGTACTTCTCGTTTAGATTTAGATGATTACAATAAAGAAGTAGAAGAGGGCTTACATATTACGTCTATGGCGGGTACTTGGATGAGTATTGTGGAAGGTTTTGGGGGTATGCGTGTGGTAAAAGATAAATTATCTTTCACTCCTAGAATTCCAGAACAATGGGAGGCATATTCGTTTAAAATAAATTTTAGGAATCGGATTCTAAAAGTTGCCGTTTCACAAAAAGAAACTAAATTTCAATTGGAAGGTGCAGAAGAAACATCAATACGTGTTAACGGAAAACGTGTGGTTATAGCTCCGAATAAAGAAACAGTAGTTTCTAATTAAGGGGTGTCGATGAAAAAATGGTATACTTTACTCGTTTTAGTCGTAGTATTTGCCTGTAAGAATGATAAAAAAGAAGAAAAAATCATGAAACCTACAAGTTCAATTAAAAAGAAAGAAGTGGTGTACCAGGTGTTTACACGACTTTTTGGAAATACAAATACGACCAATAAACCTTGGGGAACTATTGAGGAAAACGGAGTAGGTAAATTTTCTGATTTTTCAGAAAAAGCGCTAAACCAAATTAAAGATTTAGGGGTAACCCATATTTGGTATACAGGTGTTCCGCATCATGATGTGATTAGGGATTACACGGCAATTGGTATCTCTAATGACGACCCAGATATCGTGAAAGGGAGAGCGGGTTCTCCTTATGCAGTGAAGGATTATTACAATGTAAATCCTGATTTGGCAGATGACCCAAAAAATAGATTAAAAGAGTTTCAAGATTTAATTAAGCGATCACATAAAGTTGGTTTAAAAGTAATTATTGATATCGTTCCAAATCATGTGGCTCGTAATTACGAAGGGAAAACCACTCCAAAAGGAAAGGAGCCTTTCGGAGCATCAGATGATACCTCGGTGGAATACCATCGTGATAATAATTTTTATTACATCCCGAATGCAGCGTTTCAAGTCCCACAATGGCAAGATGGATATTTGCCTTTAGGGGGTGAAAAAATAGATTTAGCAGACGGGAAATATACCGAGGTTCCAGCCAGATGGACGGGCAATGGATCCCGTTTAGCGCAACCAGATAGGAATGATTGGTATGAAACTGTAAAAGTTAACTACGGAGTACGTCCAGATGGTACTTATGATTTTGAGGTGCTTCCTGAAAATTTTGATACCAAAGATTATAAAGCACATTTTGAATTTTGGAAGGATAAAGACGTTCCTGATTCATGGATTAAATTTAAAGATATCGCATTATATTGGTTAGAAAAGGGAGTTGATGGCTTCCGTTTTGATATGGCAGAAATGGTTCCTGTAGAATTTTGGAGCTACATGAATTCTAGCATCAAAATGAAAAATTCAACGGCTTTTCTATTGGCAGAAGTGTATAATCCTGATTTGTATCGAGCCTATATTCATAAAGGTAAAATGGACTATCTGTATGATAAAGTAGAATTATATGATAGCCTCAAACATATTATGGAGGGCCATGGGTGGACAGATCATATAGAGACCGTAGAACATGGTATGAAAGATATTGAGCACCACATGCTTCGTTTCTTAGAAAATCATGATGAGCAGCGTATTGCAAGTCCTGAGTTTGCAGGAGACCCTAAAATTGCAAAACCTGCAATGGTAGTGTCTGCTACCTTGAGTACGGCGCCTACCATGATTTATTTTGGACAAGAAGTTGGGGAGCCTGCAGCAGAGCACGCTGGTTTTGGTAGTCCAAGTAGAACATCAATCTTTGATTATATTGGTGTGCCTACATTTCAACGTTGGGTCAATAATAAAAATTTTGATGGAGGACAATCTACAGAAGAAGAGAAAAACTTACGCGATTTTTATAAACGCTTATTAAGCTTTACCATTCAAAGTGATGCCTTAATGGGCGAATATCAAGAAATTCATTATTATAATAAAGATAATACTCCGGGTTATGATCACCGCTTATTTACTTTTTGTAGATGGTCGTCAGATGAAAAACTAATTATAGTGACAAATTTTGATAAGGAGAAATCTTATGATTTCACTTTAAAAGTACCAGAATTTATGATTGAAAAATGGGCACTAGCTCCTGGAGCATATCCAATGGAAGATCAGTTGTATCATACCATAGAACCTAATTTATTGGTCGAAGAGAATAAAACGGGTGCGTTCTCAATACAGATAAAACCTCTGGAGTCATTTATTTTTAGATTAAAATAATAGAAATGAAAATTAGATACTCGTTTCTTATTTTACTTATAGCTTGTTCTTGTATGGAAAATAAATCACCTTTAATCATTGGACATCGTGGTGCAATGGGTCATGAAACTGAAAATACAATTCCTTCAATCTATAGGGCTTTGGAATTAGGAGTAGATATGATAGAGATAGATGTCTTTAAAATTGCAAGCGGAGAAATAGTTGTTTTTCATGATGATACTGTTGAGCGTTTAACAGACGGGAAGGGAAATATAGAGACTTACTCTTGGGAACAACTGCAGAAGCTTACGGTTATAGGGAATCATAAAATACCTTTACTAACCGAAGTGATAACAGTAATAGATAGAAAGGTGTCTTTAAATATTGAACTAAAAGGAGCAGGTACCGCTAAAGAGGTAAATAGGATTATAGCAGACTTTATACAAAAAGGATGGACCTTAGAAGATTTTGTAATTTCTAGCTTTAATTGGGAAGAGCTTAAATTAATGCGGATTGAAAATGCTACTATTGCACTAGCCGTACTGATTGAAAATGACGATCCACGAGAAGCTATTCCGTTAGCAAAAGAATTAAAAGCAATAGCAATTAATCCTGATTATGAAAAATTAGATTTGGAAATTGCCAATGAAATAAGAGCAGCAGGATTTAAAATTTACCCTTGGACTGTAAACAAGCCCGAGGCAATTGAAGAAATGAAACGAATTGGCGTAGATGGTATGTTTACCAACTTTCCAGAAAGAATAAAGTAATTAATGTTTGATGTAATTGTAGTGGGTGGTGGAGCGGCTGGTTTTTATGCAGCGATTCATATCGCAGAAGCGAATCCAGAATTAAAAATTGCCATTTTAGAACGTGGTAAAGAAGTGTTGACCAAAGTAAAAATTTCAGGTGGAGGGCGCTGCAATGTGACCCATGCGGAATTTGATCCTAATGAATTGGTTAAAAATTATCCAAGAGGAGAGAAAGAGCTTCGGGGCCCTTTTCATACCTATTGTAGTGGGGATACTATTGCTTTTTTTGATAAAAGAGGAATTACACTTAAGATTGAAGAAGATGGTAGAATGTTTCCGGAAAGTAATACCTCTCAAACTATTATTGATTGTTTCATGAGTGAAGCAGAACGTTTAGGTATAAAATTGCTTAGAAACAGTTCTGTAGTTGCTATTGAAACTGTAGAAAAATCAGAAGAATCACCTTTAAAAGGGTGGATGATTGAGTCTATCCAAAAAAAATATTTTGCTAAAAAACTACTAGTTACTACAGGGAGTAATCCTAAAATATGGAAGCTTTTAGAGAAATTAGGGCATACGATAGTTCCGCCAGTCCCGTCTTTATTTACCTTTAATATAAAAGACGATCGTATAGAAGGTATTCCAGGAGTAAGTACGTATGCTTCTATAGAAGTGTTGGAGAAAACCTTACCAAGTAAAGTAACCATCCATCTAAAGAGTAAAGTGGCCTCTAGAGCATTATTAGTTTCAGATGGCCCCTTGTTAATTACCCATTGGGGAATGAGCGGTCCAGCAATTTTAAAGCTGTCTGCTTGGGGGGCTAGGATGCTAAATGATTGGGGTTATAAATTTAAAATCAGCGTAAACTGGTTGCCGGAATATGAGGAAGAAGGAATGTTGCAATTATTACTTCAAATAAAAGATGTAGAGGCTAAAAAAACCGTGTTGCGTACCAATGCAGTAGCTATTCCTAAAAGGCTTTGGGTTAATTTAGTAAAAGCTTCTGGAATTTCTGAAGCCGTAAAATGGGCAGATGTTACTAAGGTTCAGCTGCAACTATTGGCGAAAGAATTAACAGCTGGGGAATATAATGTAGATGGTAAAAGCACTTTTAAAGAAGAATTTGTTACTGCTGGAGGTGTAGCTTTAAAAGAAATTAATTTTAAAACCTATGAGAGTAAGGTAGTTGCTAATTTATTTTTTGCAGGAGAGGTTATTAATGTTGATGCTATCACTGGCGGTTTTAATTTTCAAAATGCGTGGACCAGTGGGTATATAGCTGCCCAAGCAATTGCTGCTAAAAAATAAGTTTTATGAAAACCTATATGTTGCTTTTACGAGGAATAAATGTTTCGGGTCAGAAAAAAATCAAAATGACAGGCCTAAAACAATCTTTAGAAAAGTTAGGTTTACAAAACGTTCAGACCTATATTCAAAGTGGAAATGTGGTTTTTGACTCAGCTATAACTTCAGAATCTAGTTTAGAAAAGTCCATTGAGAAATTAATTTTTGAGTCCTATAAATTTGAGGTTCCGGTGTTGGTGTTTGAGGCGAAAGAATTTGAAACTATTGTCAAAGGTTCTCCATATTTAGATTCAGAAACTGTTTTGAGGTAAATCATAGCTACTTTGTGCTACTTAAAACATTGCCAGCAGATTTTTTGGTAGCCCTATTAAACTCAGAAACGTTTTTGAATGAAGAGTTTGTCATTTCTGCAAAATGCATCTATTTAAATTGTAAAATAGGGTATGGGAAGGCTAAGTGTACTAATAATTTTTTTGAACGTAAGTTAAAGGTTCAAGCAACGACAAGAAATCTTAAAACGATGTCAAAATTAGTAGCGCTATCAAGTGTTGTTAATTAAGTTCCCAAATTTTATAATTTAACACTGTAGCAAAGCAAACCCAAAGTAAATAGGGGATAAGGAGATAGGCTGATGTTGTATTTACGACTTTAAACCAGCGGATAGTTAGTATGATAAGTAGTAGAAGAGTCAGAATAACAATCAGCGCCCAAAAGGGTTCTTTCAATCCAAAAAACACAATACTCCATAAGGCGTTAAAAAGTAATTGGAAAATAAAATGATACAAGGCAGTTTTTACCCAAATGTGATGAAATCCCTTGGCCCAAACTAATCCTGCGGCAACACCCATCATAACATATAAAACACTCCAAACGGGGGCAAAAATAGTATTAGGCGGATTAAAGCTAGGCTTGTTAAGCAAAGGATACCAATCTAAAATAGATGCCTTGGTGGCAAAACCAGATAAAAATCCTATCACCAAACAAATGGCAATAGCAATGCTGATATAATATAGTTGTTTTTTCACAATATAAGTGGCTGTCTCGCAACTAAAATAGCGATTTAATTCTAATGATAATCATGGAATAGTACTTAAAAACTATCTTTGTAAGAAAATTGAAATTTCATGATTGAAAAAGACTTTATTCCTTCAGCATATAACCATACGATTACAGAGGGTAAAGTAAGCTACAAATCACCCAGTAATATAGCCTTAGTCAAATATTGGGGGAAAAAAGAAAATCAATTACCGCAAAACCCTTCTATAAGCTTTACGTTAGATGCTTGCGCAACAACAACTAAAATATCTTTTAAGAGATTAAATAAACCAAGTGAAGAGTATTCATTTGATTTATTATTTGAAGGAAATTCAAAGGAAGATTTTAAACCAAAGATCAAAATTTTTTTCACTAGAATAGAAGTTTATTTGCCCTTTTTAAAAGAATATCATTTCACGATTGAAACTTCAAATTCTTTCCCGCATAGCAGTGGTATTGCATCTTCCGCAAGTGGGATGTCTGCACTAGCCTTGTGTCTGGTAGCTCTGGAAAAGCAGCTTAATCCTGAAATGAGTGATGATTTTTTTACTAAAAAAGTATCTTTTTTAGCAAGATTAGGGTCGGGGAGTGCCTGTAGAAGTATTGAAGGTGATATAGTGCAGTGGGGAAATCATGAAAATACGGAGGGAAGTTCAGATTTATTCGGAATTAAATATCCATATAAAGTTCATGATAATTTTAAACGTTTTCATGATACGATCTTGCTAGTAGATAAAGGTCAAAAGCAAGTGAGTAGTACTGTTGGACATAATTTGATGCACAACCACCCATTTGCTACACAGCGATTTAAGCAGGCCCATGAAAATTTAGATAAATTGATTGCTGTTTTTGAAAGTGGAGATTTAAAAGAATTTATTGCCATTGTAGAGAGTGAGGCTTTAACGTTACATGCAATGATGATGACTAGTATGCCTAATTTTATCTTAATGAAACCAAATACATTAGAAATAATTAATAAGATTTGGGAATTCAGAGAAAAATCGAACTCCAATGTTTGTTTTACTTTAGATGCTGGCGCCAATGTTCATGTGCTTTATCCTGAAAATGAAAAGGATGTGGTTTTTCAATTTATTAAAGATGAGTTAATTGGATATTGTGAAAACCAGCAGTATATTTGCGATCGAATTGGATTTGGTGCTAAACAATTAAAAATGAATGCATAACAAGAGTAATTTAAGCTAATTATTTACGTTATCAATTAAAGTATATTCTGATTGTTACAGTTATAATTTGGATGAAGCCCATTTAAATTGTAATAATTTGTTAATTTAGTATCAAGTCAAAACTATAAAAAAGGTGAAGGGACCATTATTTTATTCAAAAATTTTACTTTTCGGAGAATATGGAATTATAAAAGATTCCAAGGGACTTTCTATACCTTATAATTTCTTTAAAGGTGCTTTAAAGACAGATGATAATTTGTCAGAGGAAGCAAAAAAATCGAACAGTAGTTTAGATAGATTTGCTCAGTATCTTGAGCAGCTATCTATTAAAAATCCGGATTTAGTAGTTTTTGATATTGAATTACTTAAAAAGGATGTAGCAGAAGGAATGTATTTTGATAGTTCTATACCTCAAGGGTATGGGGTAGGGAGTAGTGGTGCTTTAGTAGCTGCTATTTATGATAAATATGCTTTTGATAAAATAACTGTTTTAGAAAACCTTACGAGAGAAAAATTATTGACCTTAAAGACCGTTTTCGGAAAAATGGAATCATTTTTTCATGGAAAATCTTCTGGGTTAGATCCTTTAAATAGTTATTTAAGTCTTCCTATTTTAATCAATTCTAAAGATAATATTGAGTCTACCAGTATTCCTTCTCAAAATGCTGAGGGTAAAGGTGCTGTGTTTTTGTTAGATAGTGGTATTGTTGGCGAGACTGCGCCAATGGTGCAAATCTTCATGGAGCAAATGAAAGAGAAAGGGTTCCGTAAAATGTTAAAAGATCAATTTATAAAACATACTGATGCTTGTGTAGAGGATTTTGTTAGTGGCAATATGAGTTCACTTTTCGGAAATTTAAAACAACTCTCTCATGTTGTTTTGGATAACTTTAAACCTATGATTCCTGTAGAATTTCATAAACTTTGGAAACATGGGATAGATACCAATGAGTATTATTTAAAACTTTGTGGTTCAGGTGGTGGCGGCTATATCCTAGGGTTTACAGAAGACTTTGAGAAAGCAGAGAAATCTTTGAAGGGTCATAAATTAGAAGTAGTCTATAACTTCTAAGGAACCCAATACCATCAAATTTTTAAATGTCGTCTTAAAAATTTAAATTATTTTGTCCAGTTTAAGAGTAAAATATAAGTATAGCAATAACTATGGTTCTCTTTTGCGATGACAAATGAGCGAGAAAGAAATGGATTTTATGCGATACTCTAATGTTAAATTGCTGAAACATGCTTAATAGAAAAAACAAGCTCCTGCTTTTAAAGTTATTGAGTCTGTTTTCTGTAGTTAGAGGGTACAATATTTTAATTATTGTAATTGCTCAATACCTAGCATCTATCTATATTTTATCACCTAATTTACCACTACGTAAAGTGGTTTTTGATTTCAATCTTTTTCTTATAGTTTTATCTTCTTCAATGGTCATTGCAGCAGGGTATATTATCAATAATTTTTATGATGCAGAGAAAGATTTAATCAATAAGCCGCATAAAACTATGTTAGATAGATTGGTGAGTCAGCGTTTCAAGCTAAGTACTTATTTTATTCTAAATTTTTTATCAGTACTCGTAGCAAGTTATGTCTCTTTTAAGGCAGTTTTATTTTTTTCGTCTTATATATTCGGAATTTGGGTGTATTCACACAAATTGAAAAGAATTCCGTTTATTGGAAATTTTATTTCGGCAACACTTGCTGTAGCGCCATTTTTTGTTGTTTTCGTATACTATAGAAATTTTGAGCATGTAATATTTGTTCATGCGTTATTTCTATTTTTAGTGATTCTAGCGCGAGAATTAATTAAAGATTTAGAGAATATAGCAGGAGATATTGCTCAGAATTATAAAACAATACCTATTCTCTACGGAGAAAATACATCAAAGACGATAATCGGAATCTTATTTTTATTGACTTTAATACCATCTGTATTATTAATTTTAAAATTTGATGTTGGTTATATGTACATCTACTTTATAGCATGTGTTATTCTATTGTTATTATGCCTTGTATTATTATTGCGCTCCGATTCTAAAAAGCATTATATTCTACTACACAATATTCTTAAATTTATAATTATAGCGGGGGTTTTTAGTATCTTGTTAATCAATGTAAATCTGGTATTAAATAGAATTTTATAATGAATAATTTACTAAAAGTAGCCTTGGCGCAAATTGCTCCAGTGTGGTTAGATAAAGCAGCAACTTTAAAGAAAATTGAAGCTTCTATTATAGAAGCGGCAAACGAAAAAGCAGAATTAGTAATCTTTGGCGAAGCGCTATTACCTGGTTATCCTTTTTGGTTGGCATTAACGGATGGTGCTACTTGGGATTTAAAAGTAAATAAAGAAATTCATGCACATTATGTTCGTAATGCCATACAAGTAGAGGCAGGAGAACTTGACTCAGTTTGTAAATTAGCTAAAGAACATGGCATTGCTATTTATTTGGGTATCATGGAGCGCGCAAAAAATAGAGGAGGTCATAGCATTTATTGCTCTTTAGTTTATATTAATGAATTGGGAGAAATAAAATCTGTTCATCGTAAATTACAACCTACCTATGATGAGCGTTTAACGTGGGCTCCTGGAGATGGTAATGGTTTACAAGTGCATCCACTAAAAGAATTTACAGTGGGTGGATTAAATTGCTGGGAAAATTGGATGCCATTGCCTAGAACTGCATTATATGGTTTAGGTGAAAATCTGCATATTGCAGTGTGGCCAGGTAGTGATCATAATACAAAAGACATTACGCGTTTTATTGCCCGCGAGTCGCGTAGTTTTGTAATTTCAGTATCCTCCTTAATGAAAAAAAGTGATTTCCCTAAAAATACACCGCACCTCGATAAAATTCTAGAAAAATCTCCTGAAGTCTTAGCTAACGGTGGTTCCTGTATTGCCGGACCTGATGGCGAATGGCTTGTGAAACCTGTTTTGGATACAGAAGGGCTTATCTATCATACTTTAGACTTTAATAGGGTGTATGAAGAACGTCAGAATTTTGATGTAGTAGGCCATTATTCAAGACCAGATGTAACCAGGTTAACGGTTAATAGAGAACGGCAATCTACTGTAGAATACAACGATTAAGTGTTATTTTTAACTTTATATAACCGAGACAGTTAAATCACGGGCTAGATTGCTTATACATCCGATTTCCTTTATTACCTTTGCGGAAATATTTTAGTTATGAGTAGGTCAGATTCCAATAATGATAATAAGTCATCAGGAAGACAGGGAGGTACATTTAGAAAGAAAAGCTATGCCAGAGGCAATGCTCCAATGAAGAAGAACGTTGAAACAAGAAAACCTTCTAACCCTAATGTTTTAAGACTAAATAGATATGTAGCAAATTCAGGTGTTTGTTCTCGTAGAGAAGCTGATATCTATATTGCTGCAGGTAGTGTTACTGTAAATGGTAAGCCTGTTATTGAAATGGGCTATAAAGTTCAATTGTCAGATGAGGTTCGTTTTGATGGCCGACTTTTAAATCCGATCAAAAAAGAATATGTAGTACTTAATAAGCCTAAAGATTTTGCAACCTCTACAAGAGACGGTGCTGGTAACCGTACTGCAATGGGCTTAGTTTCTAACGCTTCAAAAGCAAAATTACTTCCTGTAGGTAAAATGGATAAATCCTCTACAGGTTTGTTGTTATTTACTAATGATGGAGATTTGACGGCTCGTTTAAACTCACCTAAAAATGGTTTGCGTAAAATATTCCACGTAGAGTTAACGAAACCTTTAAAAAGTACAGATCTTAAGCGTATTAAAGAAGGTATTGAAATAGAAGAGAGTGTTGTAAGAATACAAGATATTAGTTATATCGAGAATGCTCCTAAAACACAAGTTGGTGTTGAAATATTCAGTACAAGAAACAATATTGTACGTAGACTATTTGAAAAATTAGACTATGATGTAGTTAAGCTAGACCTTGTGGTATATGCGGGACTTACAAAAAAAGATTTACCACGTGGACACTGGAGACCTTTGACCGAGCAAGAAATTATCAACTTAGGAATGATAAAATAATAGTTGCTTAACATGTTAAAGAAAAAACCACATTTAGTTTTATGGTTCATTGGTGCTATATTGGCTGTAGGTTGTTGTATTTCTTATTTATTTAAGATTGACACCAATTTTTTATTGACGATAGGAGATATTTATTTAGTAGTAGCACACTCTCATATATTTCTTTTAGGATCACTTTGGTTTTTATTATGTGGTTTTGGTTATTTTATCTTACATAAGTATGAAATAGAGCCCATTTATTCACTCACAAAAATTCATTTAGGAGCAACTTTATTAAGTTTGCTTGGCATCGTTGTAGATCAGTTTACAAATAATGATGGGGTAGAAAGTGTAATAGCTTGGGCATCAATTTTAATCTTCCTTGTAGCACAAACAATCTATTTTGTAAATATAGCTATGGCGACTGTTTTAAAAGTGAGGGTGAAGTAGATTAGTTGTATTTTGAAAATTAAGAATATATACTCACTCAAAGAAAAGCCACATATTATTCTTTGGTTTTTTGCTGCGCTATGTTTTGTTATTTATTCTTTGAGCTATTTTTTTAATTATGATTCAACGATTGATATAAATTATTACGATACCTATTATGTGATCTCTAAAAGTTCATTACTGCAGGCATTCGGGTATTGGTTTTTTGTCTGTGGTATTGGTTATTTTCTTTTGAAGTATTATAACAAGAGAATGTTTTCTTGGTTGAGTAGGGGTCATCTGTTGATGAGCTTACTTGCCTTCACATTGTTACTATTAGAATACAGTACTGTGAATTTTTTAAGTCCTTCAAAACGATTTTATGAGATTACAGTATATCCTGACACTTTAAATTATCTTGGTATACTACTCTTCATAATAGCTCAAATTACCTATTTTATTCACATCCTTCTAAGTGTTTTTAGAAAGTAACAAGCTTGATAAAAAGAACTGAATCAATAGGGTATCCTTCACAAAATTGATAATTAGGTACAAACCCATGGGTATTTTCTAATATAGATTTTTGTACTTAGCTTATAGTTACTTATACACCAGACACTATCAAAAATATACTCCAGCCAGGAAAAGAGATTAATCTGTAGTGACACCTGATTTTATTTTTTTTTAAGGAATAGCAGAGCCCAAACTGGACATTAATGGAAGTCCATTTCTAAAGGATGAATTAAGCGATTGATTTTAAGTGTTTTATAGTAAAAATTCTAGTTGTTTAAAGTCAATGTGTTAAGATTTAATTCATTTCAACAAGGAGTATTTTCCACTTGTGGCTACCTTGCCTTTAAAATAAATAACATGAAAATTACTCCACTAATAGGAATGGCAAAATTGTTTGTCAAAAGCAAGAAAATAAAACTCGTACTTATAGGTGCTCAATTTGGATATATGGGCTATAAATATTTAAAAAGTAGAAAGCGAAAAAGAAATTCTGTAAAAGCACTGAAGACAGCGCAATAGAATTTTTCAGTTAGAGCACTGAGTGTTCTTCAGCTTTGTAGAGGAGCAGATAAAAAAAATACTAGCAGACGATTTTAAGAAATTGTCTGCTAGCATGGTTATTTAGTAGAATAAAAAATAATCCTTTTAAAGCTGTAATGGTTACATGATATCTTCCATTTTCTTTCGGATATCATTTAGACATAAGTTGCCTAAACTACCTTCATGGGTGTGTTTTATATCACGCTTGGGCGTAAATCTACCTTCATGAATTTCTGTACCCATTTGTTTGTATGCATCGCGAAAAGGAATGCCACTTAAAACCAATTCATTTAAAGTGTCTACGCTAAATAAATAATCATATTTAGGATCTTCCAGAATGTTTTGATTTACTCTAACTTCTTTTAAACTGAACGTTAAGATTTCTATACAAGCTCTTAAATCTTGAATTGCAGGTACAATTACTTCTTTTACCAATTGTAAATCGCGGTGATACCCACTAGGTAAATTTGTTAAGATTAAAGCCAGTTGATTAGGGACTCCTTGTAGCTTATTGCATTTACCTCGTACCAGTTCAAAAACATCAGGATTTTTCTTGTGTGGCATAATGCTAGAGCCTGTTGTAAGTTCATCAGGGAAAGAAATAAAATTAAAATTCTGACTCATATACAAACAGATATCCATTCCCATTTTGGATAAGGTAGCAGCTATACTGCTTATGCCAAAAGCCGTGGCTTTCTCAACTTTTCCACGTCCCATTTGTGCGGCAACAACATTGTATTTTAAATTTGCAAAACCCATTTCTTTCGTCGTAAAAGTCCTGTCAACAGGAAAAGAACTACCATAACCAGCAGCACTACCTAAAGGGTTTTGATCTGCTATTTTGTAAGCTGCATCAATAAAATACAAATCATCAATTAAACTTTCTGCATAGGCAGAAAACCATAAGCCAAAAGAAGACGGCATTGCAATTTGTAAATGAGTATAGCCAGGGATTAAAACCGACTTATATTTATCAGCTAAATTTAATAATAGGTCAAAAAGTATTTTTGTCTCAGATTTTATTTCTGCTAACTCATTCTTTAAATACAAATGCATCGCTACTAAAACCTGATCATTTCTGGAACGTGCTGTGTGAATTTTTTTACCGGTATCGCCTAGCTTTTCGGTTAGCACATACTCGATTTTAGAATGCATATCTTCAAAAGAATCTTCAATGATAAATTCTCCTTTTTCAATACTTTTACCAATATTGGCAAGTTCTTTTACAAGGCTATCGGTTTCATCTTTCGTTAGTAAGCCAATCCTGCCTAACATTTTGGCATGTGCTGTAGATGCTATTACATCATATTTAGCCAATAATAAATCTAATTCGCGATCATTACCTACTGTGAAATGATCAATTTTCTTATCGGTGCTAAATCCTTTATCCCAAAGTTTCATAAGTCGTTTGTCAAGTTGAAATTTAAAATTCAAAATACATATTTGTACCTGAATTTTTTACATAATTAGCTGCACGCTTAGTGCAAAAATCCTTCTAAAATTTTAATATACAAATCTACGCCTTCTTCTATTTCATTCACAAAGATAAATTCATCTGCAGAATGAGAACGTGTACTATCTCCCGGCCCTAATTTTAACGATTGGCATGTAAGTGCAGCTTGATCAGAAAGTGTAGGAGAACCATAGGTTTCTCTTCCTAGTGCAATTCCTGATTGCACCAAAGCGTGGTCTTTATTAATTTTTGATGAATTTAGTTTTAATCCGCGTTCTTGCAACATACAAGGTGCTTCTGTTTTAAGCATCGTAGCAATCTCTAGATTGGTATAACAATCATTGACACGCACGTCAATAACTAAATCTACCTGTGATGGTACTACATTATGTTGGCTTCCAGCTTTAATTTGCGTCACCGTCATTTTTACTTCTCCCAGTGCCTCTGATGTTTTTTCAAAGCTATAGTTTTTAAACCATTCTAAAACTTCTATGGTATTATATATGGCATTGTCATTATTAGGGTGTGCAGCATGAGAAGGCGTTCCTTTAACAACTGCATCGAAAACTACTAATCCTTTTTCTGCAACGGCTAAATTCATTAATGTAGGTTCACCAACAATAGCAACATCTATATGCGGTAATGAAGGTAAAAGTCCTCTTAGGCTATTCACTCCAGCGTTCTCTTCTTCTGCGGACGCAACCATTAGAATATTGTGATTTAGATTTTCTGAAGCGTAAAAATGTGAAAAGGTAGCTAATAAAGAAACCAAACAACCTCCAGCATCATTACTGCCTAAGCCATATAACTTGCCATCTTCAATATGTGGTAGAAATGGGTCTTTCGTATAAGCTTGATTAGGTTTAACAGTATCGTGATGGGAATTTAAAAGTAATGTCGGTTTTGTATCATCCCAATGTTTATTTTTTGCATATACATTGTTGTTATCTCTTGTGAAAGGAATCTCCAAAAAGTGAAACCAGTCTTGGATAGCGTTAGCAGTTTTGTCTTCTTCGGTAGAAAAAGATTGTATACTAATTAATTGTTTTAGTAAATCGATTGCTTTTTCTGTAAGTTGCTTTTGATTCATGATTATAAGGTTATTGTGGTGAACAATTGTGCGTCTTCGTGAATCATTTCTAGATCACCCAAACACACTTTATGTACGTTATGATGTAATGCATGATAGCAATTTTCTAGCTTAGGAAGCATACCATCTGCTATAATTTTTTGATCCAGTAGTTCTTTATACTTCGCTGTATTGATATGCGTAACTACAGAATTTTCGTCGTTAATATTTAAAAGAACCCCTTTTTTCTCAAAACAATAGTACAGAGTTGTCTCGTATTTTTCTCCCATTCCAATAGCAATTTCAGAAGCGATGGTATCCGCATTGGTATTTAATATTTGTCCATTACCATCATGTGATAAAGCACAAAATACAGGGGTTAAGCCTATTTTTAATAAAGAATTAATTAATTCTGAATTTATTCCGTCAATATCACCAACAAAACCATAATCTATTTCTTTTACAGGGCGTTTATGGGCCTGAATGGCATCGCCATCAGCACCGCTAAGACCTATGGCATTACAGCTCTTTGCTTGTAATTTTGCAACAATAGTTTTATTGGTTAGGCCTCCATATACCATGGTGATAATATCAATACTTTCACCATCGGTAATACGTCTTCCGTTAACTAATTGTGAAGCAATCCCTAGCTTATTGGCTAATTGAGTGGCTAATTTACCACCTCCATGGACTAAAATTTTAGGGCCTTCTATTTTTGAGAATAATGTCAAGAATTTATCCAGAGCAACGGAATCTTCAATGACATTGCCTCCTATTTTTACAACTGATAATCCTCTCTTTTTCTCCCCATAAGGAAGATTATTATTTTCGGTTGAATTTGTCTTCATTTTTCCAGATTAAGTTTGTTATTCCTTTCTCCTACTAGTATTAGATAAGGTGCTCTAGAATTTTCTTTAATACGATTTGGGCAGCATAAGTTCTATTATTGGCTTGTGCTATGACAATACTTTGATCAGAATCTAAAACAGCATCTTCTACCACTACATTTCTACGTACAGGTAAACAATGCATGAATTTTGCACTCCCTAGTTTTTCTTTAGTCATCATCCAATTTTTATCTTGGTTGATTACTTTACCGTAGTCTTTGTAGCTACTCCAATTTTTTACATACACAAAATCTGCATTTTCTAATGCTTTTTCTTGATTGTATTCTATCGTAGCGTCTTTTGTAATTTCAGGATTTAATTCATAACCTTCTGGGTGTGTAATTACAAAATCGGCTTCTTGTTTTAGCATCATTTCTGTGAAAGAATTTGCTACGGCATGTGGTAAAGCTTTAGGGTGTGGTGCCCAAGAAAGCACAACCTTAGGCCTAGCTTTTGTGTTTTGCTCACTTATCGTGATAGCATCTGCCAAGGCTTGCAATGGGTGACCAACAGAACTCTCCATATTTACAACAGGAATACTCGTATATTTTTTGAAACCGTTAAGGACTAACTCTGCTTCATCTTTTTCTTTATCTGTTAAAGTAGCAAAAGCACGTATGGCAACGATATCACAAAATTGAGAAACTACCTGCGCAGCTTCTTTAATATGTTCAGATGTACCTTGGTCCATAATAGTGCCGTCTTCATATTCTAAAGCCCAGCCTTCACTTCCAAAATTCATGACCATTACTTCCAAGTCTAAATTAGTAGCTGCTTTTTGCGTACTTAAGCGTGTTCTTAGACTATTATTAAAAAACAATAGGCAAATGGTTTTATCTGCTCCTAAATTTTTAAACGCTTTAGGTGCTGCTTTTAATGCTCTTGCTTCCTGTATCCAATTTGGGAGCGAATCTATGTCTTGAATGCTAGTGTAATGCTTCATGATACTGTACTTTTTATAACCTTAAGGCTTTACTTTATTTTTGTAAAATTACTTTTACCATTCATGGCATCCGTGATAAAATTATCTTTTATTCCGTTGATGATCCATGTTTCAATATTAGCAGCTTTTGCAATGGTTGCTGCTTCTATTTTAGATTGCATACCGCCAGTGCCGTGTGTAGACTTATGATCGCCAACTTCATTAATCAATTCATTTAAATGGATGACCTCCTTAATCGTTTCTGGCATTATTTCCGTAAGTGATTTTTTCGTGTAAACTCCATCGGTATTGGTGGCAATGATCAGTAAATCAACTTTTAATAAAGCTGCGGTTAATGCGGCTAATTTATCATTGTCGCCAAACTGTATTTCATCGGTAGCTACGGTGTCATTCTCGTTAATAATTGGGATAAAATTATTCGCGACTAAAACGTCTATAGTATTTTTAATATTCGATTTAGATTTTGGGTTTTCAAAATCTAAATAGGATAACAAACATTGTGAAGTAAACAACCCTAATTCACGAAAATTCTCTTGGAAAATACGCATTAAGTGGGGCTGACCAATAGAAGCTAATGCCTGTTTTACATTGATATCTTCCCCATTGTGCTCTAATTTTACAAATTGTCGTGCTGCAGCAATTGCACCAGAGCTCACGATAATAAATTCATGTGTGTCTTTTAAGTGCTCTATTTGACGCCCAATATCTTCTACTTTTCCTCGAGAAATATGATTTGTTTCTTTAGTTAAAGTATTTGAACCCACTTTTAATAATACGCGAATCTTCTTCATTTTATCTTAACTTCTAACTTGTCCGTTTCCTAAAACATACCATTTATTGGTTACTAAATGCTGTAGGCCAATAGGTCCTCTTTGGTGTAATTTATCTGTACTTATGGCTAGTTCTCCTCCTAATCCAAATTGAAAACCATCGGTAAATCGCGTGGAGGCGTTATGATATACTGCGGCAGAATCTACAGACTCCATAAATAGCTGTGCTTTTTCTTCGTTTGAAGTGATAATCACAGCAGAATGGCCGCCACCGTAGGTATTAATTTTAGCTACTGCTTCGTTTATGTCTGCAACCTGTCCAATAACAATCTTATAATCTAAAAACTCTTCATACCAAATTGCTTCATCTTCAAAAGTGGTAGAACCTTCTAAATCAGAAAGCGTTTGATCTGTTAAAATTTCTACATCACGTTTCTTTAATTCTTGAATTAGATGTTGAAGAAATTCAAATTTCCGAGGCATATCAGCAGCAATTAGAACTTTGTCTAACGCATTACAAGCTGATATTTTGGTGGTTTTTGCATTGATAATAATATCGATTGCCATTTCTAAATCGGCATCTGTGGCAACGTAAGCAAAATTATTACCTCTCCCGCTGATAATTACAGGGCAAGTAGCGTGTTTCTTTACAAAGGCAATTAACTTTTCTCCTCCACGTGGTACAATTAAATCTATTTTTTGTGTTGGATTTTGTAAAAATGCTTGTGTTTCTTCACGGTTAAATTGCAAATAGGTTACCCAGTCCGTAGTGCACTCGTTGTGCTCTAAAGCTTTATGCCAAAGCGCTACTAAGGCTAAATTACTTTGTATGGATTCTTTTCCGCCTTTTAATAAGATTTTATTTCCAGATTTAAAAGCAATCCCGGCGGCTTCAATAGTTACATCTGGCCTTGATTCGTAAATAATGCAAATAGTTCCAAAAGGAGCTGTTTTATTACTCACTTTAATGCCATTTTCATGCGTGAAACCAAAGCGTTCTACCCCTAAAGGATCTTCTTGTTCTGCCAATTGTTGTAAAGATATAATCATACCTTCAATTTTAGCGTCATCAACTTTTAGTCGGTCTCCCATAGCAAGATCATCACCGGTATAGGCTGCCAGATCTTTTTTATTGGCTTCTAAAATAGCTTCTTTTTCCAGGGCTATATACTCAGCCATGGTATTTAAAACCTTATTCCGTTGTTCTATACTTAATAATAAACTCACTATAGTTCTTTTTTTAAAGCTTCAAAGAAGATATCAATCTCTTTTTCTGAAATGTTAAGCGCAGGTAAAATACGCAGCAGTTTTTTATTACTTGCTCCACCGGTAAAAATATGCTGATCGTAAATTAGTCTCTTGCGTAATTCTGACACTTCAAAATCAAACTCTAAACCAAGCATTAATCCACGTCCTTTAATTTTCTTTACTTGTGGAATTTCAACAGCACGTTTTTTAAAATAGTTACCTATCTTATCTGCATTTTCTATTAGCTTCTCTTTTTCAATAACTTCTAACACGGCAAGAGATGCAGCACATGCCAAATGGTTACCGCCAAAGGTGGTTCCTAGCATTCCGTATTTAGCTTCAATGCTTTCGTGAATTAGAACTCCTCCTACAGGAAAACCATTCCCCATTCCTTTAGCGATACTAATAATGTCTGGTTGAATGTTGTGATGTTGAAATCCAAAGAATTTACCACTTCTGCCAAATCCGGATTGCACTTCATCTGCGATTAATATAACACCATGCTCTTTACAGCTTCTTGCAATTTCTTGGTAGAATTCGGTAGATGGTTCGTCTAATCCGCCCACTCCTTGAATTGCTTCAAGAATTACGGCGCAAACATCTCCTTTTTTAATTTCGCTTTCAAAGGCATCAATAGCATCAAAAGGTAAAAAAGTTACTTTTTGCTGTTTATTGATGGGGGCATTTATGTTCTGATTATCAGTAGCGGCAACAGCGGCAGAGGTTCTTCCGTGAAATCCATTATTGAAAGCAATAACTCTTGATTTTCCAGTAATAAATGAAGCCATTTTTAAAGCATTTTCATTGGCTTCTGCTCCTGAACTACATAGAAATAAATTATAATCTTCACAGTCAGACAGTACTCCTAATTTAGTAGCGAGTTCTGTTTGTAGTGGGTTTTGAATAGCATTGCTGTAAAACCCAATTTTATGTAATTGATCTTCTAATCTTTTAACATAATGTGGGTGTCCATGTCCGATAGATATTACAGCATGACCTCCATAAAAATCCCAATACTCTTGTCCGTTTATATCGGTAACGATACTTCCTTTAGCACTTACGGGAGTTACGTTGTATAAAGGATAAACATCAAATAGTTTCATTTTTTAATTTTTAATGTATTAGTAACTACATGTTTCCTTCTTTGATACGGCTAATTTTATCGTAAGAAGCTACAATCCCTTGTATTAATGAAGAACTCAAACCTTGATGTTCCATTTCGTTTAATCCTTGAATAGTACAACCTTGAGGCGTTGTAACTCTGTCTATTTCTGCTTCTGGATGGCTGCCAGACTCAATGAGTAGGGCTGCGGCACCATTACAGGTGTGCATGGCTAGTTCTTGTGCTTCTTTAGCATCAAAACCTAATTGTATTGCACCTTGTGTAGTTGCGCGAATCATACGCATCCAAAATGCAATTCCGCTAGCACAAATTACAGTAGCTGCTTGCATTTGAGATTCCGGAATTTCCATAGAATATCCCATTCTGTTAAAGATTGCCAGCGCCAGTTCAATTCTTTTCTTTCCCCTTTCATTAGCGCAAATACAGGTCATAGATTTGCCTACAGAAATTGCTGTATTAGGCATACTTCTAATAATATTTTGGTCTTCTCCTACGATAGCCTCTATTTGAGCGATACTAAACCCAGTAATGGTTGAAATTAACACATGTTTATCTGTTAATAGGTCTTTTACTTCTTCTAGTATGTTTACAAACTGATTGGGTTGAACTGCAAAAATTAGAATATCAGCGTTAGTTACAGCCTCTCTATTATTAGAGGTGACGGTTACATTGCCGTATTTTTCAAACTTTTCAATGCTGCCTGTTTTTCTTTTGGTTAGGTACATGGTAGTTGCACCATTGGTAGCTAAGATTCCTTTGGCAATAGCCAGACCTAAATTTCCTGCTCCTATAATTGCTATTTTCATTACTGTTCTTTAAGTTCGTTTTTGTTACCTATACCTTCCTTTCCGATAAAGGATGCGTTTATTTTGCGCTAACCGAAGCTAACTAGAATGCTGCTGCTTTTAAATTTAATCCGCTACGCTCTTCAAGACCAAACATGAGATTCATATTTTGTACCGCTTGTCCAGAGGCACCTTTTAATAGGTTGTCTATTGCAGAAGTGATCAATAATCTGTTATTGTGTTTGTGTAAGTGAATATGACACTGATTGGTGTTTACCACTTGTTTTAGATGTATTTCTTCGTCTGCAACCTGAGTAAACAAAGCGTTTTTGTAAAAATCTTTATATAAAGCAATTACCTCGTCTAGTTCACCATCAAACACGGTATATGCTGTAGCTAAAATTCCTCTAGGAAAGTTTCCTCTAGTGGGTAGAAATAATAACTCGCCAACAGGAGTATTAAAAGAAGCTAAACTTTCACCTACTTCTCCTAAATGTTGATGTGTGAATGGCTTGTACCAAGACACGTTATTGTTCCTCCAGCTAAAATGTGTCGTGTCAGAAGGACTAACGCCAGCACCAGTACTCCCTGTAACAGCATTAATATGTATTTCTTTTTTAAGGAGTCCTGCTTTTGCTAAGGGTAATAAAGCCAATTGAATAGCGGTAGCAAAGCAACCGGGATTTGCAATGTAATTGGCGGACTTTATTTTTTCCTTATTGGTTTCAGGTAAACCATAAACAAATTCTTTGCCCTCTAATATAGCATCTGCATGTAAGCGAAAGTCATTACTTAAATCTATAATTTTAGTATCTGAAGAAAATTTATTTTCTTTCAAAAACTTGGTAGAATTTCCATGTCCTAAGCATAAGAAAACAACATCGACTTTTAAATTTACAGTACCTGTAAAAGCAATAGTTGTAAGACCTAATAAATCAGGATGTGCTGTAGTAATTTTTTTACCTGCTCTTGTAGTGCTATACACAAAATCTATTTCTGTTTCAAGATGGTTTAAAAGAATACGAATAAGTTCTCCACCCGTATATCCAGAACCACCAATTATGCCTGCTTTGATCATCGTTTTTACTTTTCTACGTTTACATGATTGTATATTCTACCTGGATTTGAAAGTATTTTTATAAAACCTTTCGCATCGGTAGCAGACCATCCTTTATTTTCTTCACCGTAACTTCCAAAAGCATCCGTCATTAAATCATGTGTAGATGAAATTCCGTTTAATCTAAATTGGAATGGGTATAAGCTTAAGAAAACATCCCCAGAAACATTCTTTTGAGTATCTGTTAAGAAAGCTTCAATGTTTCGCATTACTTCATCTAAATAATTACCCTCGTGTAACAACATTCCATAGAAGTTACCTTGCTGTTCTTTTTGGTATTGTTGCCATTTGGTAAGGGTATGTTTTTCTAATAAATGATGTGCCTTAATGATGATTAAAGCAGCAGCAGCTTCAAAACCAACTCTGCCTTTTGTGCCAATAATAGTATCGCCCACATGTATATCTCTACCAATGGCATATTTAGAAGCCATAGCTTCTAGCTTTTCTATATTGGCAACAGGTTTATCTTTGACGCCATCAACAGCTACTAATTCTCCTTTTTCAAAAGTTAGTTTTACGTCTGTAGGTTCTTTTTCTTGTAATTGACTTGGGTATGCACTATCTGGTAATGCTTTGTTAGAGGTTAATGTTTCCTCGCCCCCAACAGATGTTCCCCAAAGCCCTCTGTTAATAGAGTATTTTGCTTTTTCCCAAGGGTAGTCAATTCCATTTTCTTTCAAGTAAGCAATTTCTGTTTCTCTAGATAATTTATTATCTCTAATAGGGGTGATGATTTCTATTTCAGGGGCAATGATTTGAAAAATCATATCAAAACGAACTTGATCATTTCCTGCTCCGGTACTTCCGTGTGCAATATATTTTGCATCTACTTTTTTAGCGTAGTTTACAATTTCAATAGCTTGTACAATACGTTCTGCACTAACCGATAATGGGTACGTATTGTTTTTTAATACGTTCCCAAAGATTAAATATTTTACTACTTTATCGTAAAATGTTTGAACGGCATCAATAGATTTATACGAAGTAGCCCCTAATTCTAAAGATTTTTTTTCAATCTGACTTATTTCTTCTTTTGAGAATCCGCCTGTATTAACACTAACGGCATGAACTTCAAACCCTTTGTCTTTTGATAAATGTTTTGCACAGTATGATGTGTCTAATCCGCCACTGTAGGCTAAAACTAATTTTTTCATTTTATTTCTTTTTTAGGAAAAGGGATTCTTTTATACTTTTTAATCGCTTAAAAGCTTTGGTATTTAATTTTTCTTTCTCTTCTACGGCTTTCTTTTTTGATACGGCTTTAGGGTCGTAAAGCATAGCTGTACACAAGCACATCTTACGTTCGGTACGTGTAAGAATATCAAAATTTTTACAGGTTTGGCAACCTTTCCAAAACTCTGGGTCATCTGTAAGTTCAGAGAATGTTGTTGGTTTATATCCTAATTCGTAATTAATTTTCATTACGGCTAATCCGGTAGTAATACCAAAGATTTTAGCATCAGGAAATTTTTCACCAGAAAGATCAAAGATTCGTTGCTTAATTTGTTTAGCTAAGCCTCTATCTCTGTAATCTGGATGTACGATAAGTCCAGAGTTGGCGACATATTTTCCATGTCCCCAAACTTCAATATAGCAGAAGCCCGCAAATGTGGTTCCATCTAAAGCTATTACAGCATTACCGTTTTCAAGTTTCTTACGAATGTATTCTGGCGTACGTTTTGCAATACCAGTACCACGAGTTTTAGCAGAATCTGCAATAGTATCGCAGATAATTTCTGCATACTTAAAATGTGATTCGTTAGCAATTAGTAATTCCATTGCCAATTAGGGTTTAAGAGTAAAAATATTAATGAAATGTTGTTTTGAGACTTAGCGGAAATGGACTCACCTATTTCCATAGTTATAATGCACCCTTACGGGCGACGACGTGTAGGCGTAAATGAACGAACAGGTGAAGATGACCTGTTAGTAGTGAATATGTTATTGTTGTTGTTCATTATGAGTCAAAAGTACAAATTAAATTGACTTTTCAACAGTAGTGTTCAAATTTTTACAAAAACTTTACAATTTGTTACGTTGTTTGCTTAATTCGTAAATCATAAAGGAAAATACTATAAGATACTCAACGGTAAGAATTCCTAGGTGTTCTATGTAATTAGGATCAGAATAGGCCCAGTAACTCAGAATTACGGTAGCTGACCAGATTAATGCGTATCGATAGTTGGTAAAGCAGGAAAGCAATACTAAAAAGATAATATACCACGGGTGTACGGTTGGTGATATGAAGTAGTATATGGATAATACCCAAAGCATTGAACTTATTAGTGTTTTTAAATCATGATTTTTTCTAAAAAATGTAAAAACTAACACGGTCAAGATCGTAATAATAGGGGTTAGTTTTCCATAAGATTTAATTAGTTCCCAGGGTTTTGCATCAAAATAATCTACGCCTATTTTTTTTGTAACGTTATAAATGCTGGCATTAAATTCAAAATTAGAGAACCATAGGCCCACTGTTTTTGAATAATTAGCTATAAATTCTGAAGAATAGAAGGGAAGAAGTAGTGCTAGGGATGTTAAACCTACAATGCTATAAAAAGCTAAACTTTTTTTAAACTTAAAATGATTTAGGAGTAATGGCAGAAATAATAACGGCACTAACTTAATACTTATAGAACAGGCATAGAGTACTCCTGCAAGCTTCCAGTTGTTTTGGGCTAAGAGATAAAGCGACCAAACAAAAAAGAAGAGCATGACCCCTTCAAAATGAAGATTTCCTGTTAATTCTATAATTACTAATGGGTTTAGAAAATACCAAAAGATTAAATGTGGCGATTTGTTAAGTTTGCGTAGTAACTTTCTTCCAAAGTATACAATACCTATATCTGCTAGTATTATAATAATACGCATCACCACAACAGATCCTAAGATACTTTTAAAACCGAGTAAAGCTGCAATTCCAAAAATTAATTGATTTAAAGGCGGGTAATTACTGTGGTATTTAGGACTTAAGTCTCCCATGCCTACAAGAAGTTCTTTGGCATTATCTATAAGTAGATTGGGCTCTAAAATTAGGTCATTAGGAATGGTTAAATACGGGTTAATAAAATTACTAACCAATTCACCATCCCAAATAAAGCGATAAAAGTCTTGAGAAAGATTTGGAATAGTGATTAAAAAGATGAGTCTAAAAATTATACCTGTTGCGAGAATAAATTTTAGGTTTAATTTTTTAAACTGTACTATTTTAAAACACAAAACTAGTAACCCTGCGAAGAGGATTACTAGTTTTATAAATTCTGTTCTTTCAAAATGATATGCGAATACGTAGTATAAGATGCTACTTAAGAGCATCATTATTAATGAAACTTTATGCAGTTTCCAATACGATTGCATTCTTATGCTCTTGCCGTAAGTGATTTAAAGAATACGAAACCGAATCCTAAAAATAACATAAAGTGAAAAGGGAATAAACCAAAATCATTCAGTGGTATTGCGCTATACATTCCAAATAAGAAGTATACCATTAATGCCGCTTCAATAATCATATTTGGAGATAGTTTCGTAGCTAAATATTTATTTCCTTTCCAACTGTTGCTAATGTTGTCAAGATTAAATTTTGGAGTTCTAACAAATTCACTTCTTTTACCCATATGGCCTTCAAGTACAGCAATAGAATTGTGTAAAGAGAAGCCTAAAGCAATAGAGAAGAATGTGAAAAATAGTTTTATATAATCTATAAAATTATTAAAACTACTACCTTGAATACTTTTGTAGGTAAACCAATAGCAGACAAATAAAATAATGGTACTTACGATAAAGAAGCTTGTTACTTCAAAAATCCACCCTAAGTGTCCATAGCTGTTTTTAATGTAAAGCATAGGAATACTTAAAAAAGCAACTATAAATACACATAGGAACATAGAGCTATTAAGTAAATGCATTACCCCGTGAAATTTAGTTTTAAAAGGGATATTTTTAGAGGAAACAACGCTTGTAACGGTCTTTCTGAAGTTTTCTGCACCACCTTTGTTCCATCTAAATTGCTGAGAACGTGCAGCACTAATAACTACTGGTAATTCTGCAGGAGTTTCTACATCTTCAAGATATTTAAACTTCCAGTTCTTTAATTGTGCTCTATAACTTAAATCTAAATCTTCAGTTAAAGTATCACCTTCCCAGTTACCAGCATCAAGAATACATTCTTTACGCCAAATACCAGCAGTACCATTAAAATTGATAAAATGTCCTTTTGCATTTCTACCAACTTGTTCTAATGTAAAATGAGCGTCTAAGGCAAATGCTTGAATTCTTGTTAACGTAGAGTAGTCTCTATTAATGTGACCCCAACGTGTTTGTACAACACCAATTTCTCTATCCTTGAAATAAATAATTGTCTTTTTTAGCCAATCTGATGATGGCAAGAAATCTGCATCAAAAATTGCAATAAATTCTCCTTTTGCAATAGTTAATCCTTCTTTAAGGGCACCCGCTTTAAAACCTGATCTATTCTCACGTCTAATGTGTTGAATGTCTAAGCCAGTTTCTTGTAATTTTTTAATGTGTTCTGCCGTTTTTTCAACTGACTCATCTGTAGAATCATCTAAAACTTGAATTTCTAATTTGCTTGATGGGTATTCTATTTTTGCAATATTTTCTAACAAACGATCCATTACATACTCTTCATTGTATACCGGAAGTTGAATGGTAACAAATGGAATTTCTTTAGGATCTAAAAGGTTGAATTTGGGAGCAGTTTCATTTTTTTTCTTATGGCTTAAGTAATTGAATAACAGATTCAACTGTGCCAAACTATAAAAGAAAATTAAAACAAGAGCAATACTATATATTGCAATGATAATGTAGGAAATTGTTAATGCCATTTTATTTTATACTATATTTAAAAATCCAACTTAGGATTTTTATGCCTGCAAATATACTACCTTTTACGGTACCTGACACTTTTGATATGCCAATTCTTTTTTTATAACGTACTGGTACTTCGGTATATGTAAATTTCTTCTTTAAAACCTTTAATTGCATCTCTACCGTCCAACCATAGGTTTTATCTTCCATGTTCAGCGCCAGTAATTTATCATATTTTATGGCTCTAAAAGGGCCTAAGTCTGTAAATTTTGCGCTAAAAAATAGTTTCATTAGAAAAGTAGCTAACCAATTTCCAAATATTTGTTGCGGCGTCATAGAACCATCTTCTCTTAACGCTTCATCTCTAGCTCCAATAACCATATCTATATTATCATTGATGATAGGAGCAACTATTTTAGTGAGTTCTTCTGGGTAATCAGAATAGTCACCATCAACAAATACGATAATATCGGGTGTTTTAGATGTTTTCGCGATATAATCTAATCCAGCTAAACAGGCATAGCCATATCCTTTTCTAGTTTCTGTTAGTACGGTAGCACCTGCATTTTCAGCGTTCTCAGCAGTTTTGTCTGTAGAATTATTATTAACAACAATTATTTCAGTTACACTATTAGGAATCTCTTTTATAACATGGGCTATAGAATCTGCCTCATTATATGCTGGAATTATTACTATAATTTCTGTCATTATCTTAAGTCAGAAAGTTTATTTTCGCTTCTGAAGCTAGAAAAGCTAAACCATTCTTTAATTTTTTCTCCATTTTTATATTTTTCAGCCGAACTTAGCTTCTCGTCAATATACTTTAAGCAATAGCCATCTTTAACCCCTTTACTAAGTTGGCATTTATGATTAATCTGCCCTTTGCTATTATAAAATAACCACCAATTGTATTTTTGACCGTAGCTATAACTTCCTTCTTGCTTTAAGGTTCCTTTTTCTGTGAAATAAACCCAGTAATCTGTTTTGCTATTCTGTTTATAATGTCCTTGTTCTGAAAGGTTGCCGTTTTTATAATAGAATTTCCAATAGCCATTTTTGTTTCCATTGTCTACCCATCCTTCAGATTTTATTTTTCCAGTTTTATAATAATTTTTGGAATACGTTTTTGCAAAAACACTAGTCTTCATAAGAACGAAAGCGCAAACATAAAAAAAAGCTTTTAAATACATAGTTGATTATTTTTTGTTTACTAAATCCATTAAATCAACATCATTACCTAAAAGTACTTCGGTAGGGTTTATTCTCCCTTCTTCTGGGCCGTTTTCTAATTTAAGAACACCTCTTGGGCAAACAGCAGAACAAACCCCACAGCCTACACAGCTAGAGCGTACAATGTTTTCTCCTTTTTGAGCATAAGCTCTAACGTCAATACCTTGCTCACAATAGGTAGAACAGTTGCCACAAGAGATGCATTGCCCCCCATTAGTGGTAATTCTAAAACGTGATTTAAAACGTTGTACAAATCCTAAATAAGCAGCAAGTGGGCAACCAAATCTACACCAAACTCTGTTTCCAAAAATTGGATAAAATCCTGTTCCAATAACTCCAGCAAAAATAGAACCGATTAAAAGGCTATATAAGTTTTGGATCCCTGATGTTTTAATGCCAAATACAGTGCTTGTTTCAGCAAAAAAGCTATAAAGCGTTAGGGCAGTCATCACTAATGCAAATAACAAAACTCCGTGAATTAACCAACGTTCTACTTTCCAAGAAAATAATGATTTGCTAGAATGCTGTCTGTAAGGATCTCCTAAAGTTTCGGCAAGGCCACCACAACCACAAACCCAAGAACAGTACCATCTTTTTCCAAAGAAATAGACCATTACAGGTACAAAAACTAAGGTTAAAACAATACCCCAAACCAATATAAAAAGACCGATACCACCGCTGTTTAAAAGCTCTTTTAGATTCCATTGAAAAAAGAAATCATAATCTAAAGGAAACGCATTTTTAAAATCATAATACGGCATTTGCAAACGCACCATAATTTCAGGAATAAGAAATGCAAATACAATTTGAAAAAATAAGACCGATGTTGTGCGTACCATTTGGTATACATTGTGTCGGTATTTAATATACATTCTTGCGGCCATAACACTCATGACTACACAATACATAAAGCCATATACAAACCAATGACCTGCAGGATTACCACTTAAACTTTCGCTAATAGGGTCTACTAAAAATGTCCAATTAACGGCATACTCAGATGCAAAATATAAAACGAGGTAGAAAGAAACCAGGAAAATAAAAACCATCCAGGCAATCCACCCTTTGTTGGTTGCGCTATCGTGATAGACACCATCGTTTTTTATTCCTTTTGCACCTAATAAAATAGCATTAGGTAAGATGTACATTAATGCTCCAATAATGGCTAAACCAAAAGTAAGAAACCACATGATGCCTTTGTTGTTAGCGATAAAACCAGTACCTGATTTTTTGCCTATAAGCGCCGCCATGTCGCTAGCGCTTGTATATATTTTTTTAGCGTACTCTTTATTTTTTATGTGGGTTTCATTAGCATTGTCAAGTGCTTTGGCTACAACTGGAGACAAGGCTTGCATTCCGGAAAACTCCTTACCTACCACATTATTAGTGATCTCGGATATAAAAACCTCACTTTTTATTTTTTTATCAGTAACGATGCTATCAAAAGAACTCTGGTTTAATTTAAAAGTTCCTAGTAATGGAACTGCGGTGAAGATTGCTAAGCCTATCAAAAAGATAACAAGGCCGGTTTTTTGTATTATTTTCATGTTGTATTTTTTACCTTATTATAATTACGCTTTGCTGAAAATTCTTTTCCAACTTTTCTTTTTAACGCTAATGCTTGTGTTATACTCTTGATTAAATTTACTTACAATTTCATTTTCATAAGCTTTATAAAATTCAGGATCAAAATTGGCATCTTTCAAATGTTCAACGACGAAGTCTATAGGGCGATTTTCTGTAAGCCAACGATCAAAAATTTCGTGTCGCATTCGAATTCCAAACGTATTGATTCCTAAGAATTTTTTGGTGTCTTTATGAATAGCAATGGTTAGACAAATATTCTCTTTGGCATGCCGCCAATGAAAATGCTCTTCATGGTCTTGTTTACTTCTTTCGCTAAATACCCAGCCATATGTTTGGTATTCTATATCTAAAAACTTAGCGGAGTTAAACCAATGTCCGGGTTTGTATTCTGTTGGGTTTCCACATAGAGTTTGGGCAAGTGTTTCACCCATCATTCTACCGGTGTACCAAACAGCCTCAATAGGTCTTCTATTCCCAATACCTTCATGTTGTTCTGCGCAATCGCCAATAGCATAGATATCTTTTATATTGGTTTCTAAAAGTCTATTTACTTTTACGCCTCTACCTAATTCTATACCAGAATCTTTAAGGAAATCGATATTTGGCGTCACTCCGGCTGTAAGTCCTACTACAGTACATTCAATAATGTCACCTTTATCCGTTTTTATTGCTTTGGCATGGCCATTTTCATCAGAAATAATTTCTTCTAGATTTGTTTCTAATCGCAAATCTATATGATGTGCTAGAATATGTTCATTAATTAACTGTGACTCTCCACTTGGGAGTACTCCATTCCAAAAACTATTCTCTCTCACTAAAAATGTAACGGGAATTTTTCTACTACGTAGCATTTCTGCCATTTCTATTCCAATAAGTCCACCACCAACGATTACGGCTCTTTTACAAATTTTATTGTTAGGAGCGTTTTTTTCTAGTTGTTCTAAGTCTTGTTTAGAATATAAGCCTTGTACACCCTTTAAATCCTGCCCAGGCCAACCAAACTTATTAGGTTTTGATCCGGTAGCAATTATTAGTTTGTCATAGGAAAGAAAAGATCCATCTCTTAGTGCTAAGGTTTTGTCATCATGATCAACTTTTTTTACATAACCGTGACGTAGATCGATCCTATTTTTTTTCCAAAACCAATTTTCGTAAGGTTGTGTGTGCTCAAACTTCATGTGCCCCATGTACACATACATAAGTGCGGTTCTAGAGAAAAAATATTCGCTTTCTGCAGAAATGATCGTAATTTTTTTATCAGATAATTTTCGAATGTGTCTAGCGGCGGTTACACCTGCTATTCCATTTCCAATAATGACAATGTTTTCCATATGCTTTGATTGGTTGTTGAGGTTGAGTCGTAAGGAATTGTAAGAACTTAACAATTTTTAAATAAAATATTTCTGTTATAAAATTGTGATATTCTTTGATTTTATTTGAACTATCTAAATCGAAGAATTCAATTCTTGTTAGCATTGAGTAAGCTTCTCGACTTAAGTATAATTACAGATAAATTGTTTAAGATATGAAAAAGAGTGTATTTATAGTATTTTTTTTAATAGGAATAAATTTAGTGTTCTCACAAAAAACGACAGAATTTATGTACAAATCTGATGCATTTTTTAAAATGTATGTAGTAAATGGCAAGCTTAGGTATGAAGCAATAAAAAATAATAAGGAAGATTTGTTAGTGTTAAAAAATATGATTTCAACGCTTTCAGTATCTAAAAGTAACACTTTAGAATATCAAGCTTTTTGGATAAATGCCTATAATATATCAGTAATAGATGGTGTTGTTGCTAATTATCCTTTAAAATCTCCTTTAGATGTTGGTGGCTTTTTTGATAAAATAACCTATACTATAAGTGGAAAAAATATCACTCTTAATGATATAGAGAATAAAAAATTAAGAGCAGAGTTCCCTAAAGAAGCACGGTTTCATTTTGTCTTGGTTTGTGCAGGATTAGGGTGTCCGCCTATAATAAATGGTGCTTATATGCCGTCTAAATTAAATAGCCAGCTTACGCAACAGACCAAAAAAGCACTGAATAACCCTAGTTTTATTGTAGTTGAAAAGGATAAAGTGAAAATATCACAATTATTTGAGTGGTATAAAAAAGATTTTACACAAAATAATACTTCTTTAATAGATTTCATTAATACGTATAAAACAGAAAAGCTTCCGGAGAATGCTAAAATGAGCTATTACCCTTATGATTGGAACTTAAACGACATCAAATAAATTAAAAAGAAATTATGAAAAATAAAAACTACTTAGCATTAGCAGTGTTTACATTGGCACTTACATTTGGGGTTGCACAAGAAGACCAAGAACAAGGGAAAAGTAATATTCAGCAATATACACCCTCAAAATTAATTGGGAAAGGGCAGTTAGACGTAAAATGGTTTAATAACTTATATACGCAAACAGAAAGTACATTTACAGACGGAAAAGAACCACGACAAACCTTTTTTACGTCTAGCCTAGAAGCATACACAGGTGTTGGAGAAAATAAAAGATGGAATTTAGGTGTTATTTTAGAATTTAGATCTAATGTTATTAATGATAGAAATGCTTTAGATGTTTTTAAATTTGACGGAGAAGATACTTCTGCACGTTCAGGACTTACTTCAATTGCTCCTTCTGTAAAGTTTGTTCCTTTTACGGCGGTGAATAATTTTAGCATCCAAAGTTCTTTCTTTATTCCCTTGGTAGATAACGAAACAGAAAATGGAGTATTTTTAGATCAAAAAGGATATACCTGGCAAAACCGTTTTTTTTATGATTATACCTTTCCAGGAGATAAATGGCAGCTGTTTTCTGAATTAAATTCAGAACTTCATTTTGGAGATAAAGAAGAAAGTTTTGCAAATAATAGTTTGAGTTTAACGCCAGGACTATTCCTAAGTTACTTTCCTACGTCTAAATTTACAGTATTAGCATTAGCGCAACACTCTCAACGACTTGATTTAGGGAATGACTTTTCGCAAGATTTTACGGCAGTAGGGGGTGGTGCAAAATATCAGTTGACCAAAGCATTGAACTTAGAATTGCTGTATACTAATTTTGTAAGAGGTAATAATACGGGCCTTGGTGAGACCTTTAATTTAGGATTACGCGGTATTTTTTAAAGGCTGTTTAATAAATGCCTATTTTTGAGTTATAAATAATAATTAATGAATAAAATAGGCATTTTACTTCTTTTTTGTATCCAAATATCATGCTCTAGTCAAGAAAAGTCAAAAATAAATGGGGTGAGTTTTGTGTCTTCTAGGATAGAAGTGGCGCAAGAACATATTCAAGAAGTGGTAGATTTAAATGCAAACCATGCTGCAGTTATGCCCTTTGGATTTATTCGTGATTTAAGTTCGCCAGAAGTTAAGTTTAATACGGATAAGCAATGGTTTGGAGAAACTAAAAGTGGTGCTAAGCAGTATATAAAAATGTTGCATAAAAACAAGATTGAGGTTATGCTAAAACCTCAAATTTGGATTTGGCGTGGAGAATTTACTGGAAATTTAAAAATGAATAGTGAAGAGGAATGGCAAACACTAGAACAATCCTACAGCGATTTTATTTTAACGTATGCGGAATTAGCACAGGAGGCTAACGTAGAGATATTGTGCATTGGTACGGAGTTAGAACAATTTGTAGTTAATAGACCTAATTATTGGTCTAAACTTATTCTTGAAATAAAAGAAGTATATAAAGGAAAACTAACCTATGCCGCTAATTGGGACGAATACGCAAAAGTGCCTTTCTGGAAAGCTTTAGATTATATAGGTGTAGATGCCTATTTTCCACTATCAGAAGAAAAATTGCCCTCTGTTGCAGCGTTGAGAAAGGGATGGAAGAAATGGAAACCAGCAATGAAAGAGTTATCCATTGCTGTAGATAGACCCATTCTTTTTACGGAATATGGCTATAGAAGTATGGATTATACTGCTAAGAAACCTTGGTTGGTAGATAGGAATGATGAAAATGTAAACTTAGAGGCACAAGTGAATGCTACTGAGGCCATTATTCAAGAGTTTTGGTCAGAAGATTGGTTTGCTGGAGGATATGTTTGGAAATGGTTTATAGATCATAAGCAATCTGGAGGTGGTAATGATAATAGATTTACGCCTCAAAACAAACCTGCAGAAGAAACATTAAGACAGCTATATAAGGTTAATAATCGATTTTGAATTCTTTAACTATGAAGCCCTTTTTTTTTCTTTTTTGTTTTCTATTATTGGTTTGTAATAGTGCTTTAGGGCAGGAAATAACTATTAAAGAAATTAATATTGAAGGTGTAAAAAAAACGAAACCGGCTTTCATAACAAAACTTATTACTTCAAAAAAAGGAGCTATTTTAGATACTCTTGCTTTAGAAAACGACCTTTTAAAGCTTAAAAGATTGCCTCTCGTCGCTAATGCTACCTATAAAATAAAAAAACTGGACTCTAGCGCTGTTCGGGTTATTTTTACTATTGAAGAAAACTTCACATTAATTCCTTTTGCAAATCTCTTTAGTTCCTCAAACGATGCTTTTGCTTTTCGATTAGGGTTGCAAGAATTTAATCTATTGGGTAGGAATATTACTTTGGGTGGATTTTATCAATATGATATTTTTAGCTCTTATGGGTTAAGTGTTAGGGCACCTTATTTATTTTCTAATAAATTGGGGTTGTCAATTAGTTACACTGATTTTACAACTCAAGAGCCCGTTTTTTTTAGTGAAGCAACGGCTGATTATAAATATAATAATAAAGGAGTTGAAGTTTTGGGCCTGTATGAAATAAACCTAAAAAATACTGTTGAATTTGGGTTTAGCCTTTTTTCAGAAGACTATCAATACCTTGAAGGGTTTACTAGTAATGAGGTACCAAGAGCCTTAAAGGTAGATAAGCGCTTATGGAAAGTGTTGTATAATTTTAATGCGCTAAACTATCATTATCAATACGTAAATGGATTTAAAAGTGCTTTGAACTTACAATATGTGTATGGTGCCGGTGGTAATCTTCCGGATTTTGTTATTGGTTTCAATGATTTTTTGTTTTATAAACGTATTGGACCAAAAGGAAATTTAGCTAATAGAGTTCGGCTTGGTTTAGCAACTAACTCAGATAGTCCTTTTGCTCCTTTTACTTTAGATAATAATTTAAATATAAGAGGAGTTGGTAACACCATAGACCGTGGTACTGGAGCTATTGTTTTTAATACAGAATATAGACATACTTTAATTGATGAGGATTGGTTTGTATTACAAAGTAATATTTTTGTAGATGGCGGTTCTTGGCGAAATCCTGGAGGTGAGTTAAGTGATTTTAGTCAAAATGAAAATATTAGAATTTATCCAGGAGTAGGTTTGCGATTTATGCATAAAAGGGTTTTTAATGCAATTTTCAGGATAGATTACGGGTATGGTATCACAAAAGACGCAACAAAAGGATTAGTATTTGGAATTGGACAATATTTTTAATAATATTTACTATAAATAATAGTATCAATGAATTACCGAAAAACAATCCCCCCTTTTTTGACGTTATTTGCGATAATCCAATTTGGATTTTCACAAACTAACCATCAAACATTTATTGCTCAGAAAGGAGACGGAATTGTTTCTATCTTATGGAGAGAAGGCCTTCAGGTAGATAAGTATTACCAGGAATTTTTAAAACTAAATAGAGGTTTAATTGTTGATGGGAGTTATTTAGAACGAGGAAAAACCTATAAGATTCCCAATAGCGAGAGCTCTTTTAGGAATATGGGGAGAAAGATAAATTTAAACAATCAGGAGGACCATCCTATTTTCAATACAACAGAAGTGCGTTTAAAGAAAAGAGATACTTTACTTAAAAACACCGTTTATTTCTTACTGATTGATAATTTTGATCCAGAAAATTTACAGCTTCAAAAAGCAAATTCTAAAAATAATTATGACCTTGCCGCAGCAATAGCGGCTAAACTTTTAGAACATGGTGCTCGGGTTTTTTTATTTGAGAATAATGAAGATGATAGTACAAGTTTGGGTGATTATGTAGCAGCAATTAATAGGCAGTATTTAAAACACCAAGAAGACTATCAGCGTTTATTAGTTGTTGATGTAGGCAATGGAAACCTAAGTACATCTTCATCAGTTTATATTGGTCATGATCTAAAGAGTAGTGAAGGAGCTCATTTTGCCAAAAGTATTACAAAGACCTTTAAGGCAAAAAAATTTAGATTAAATGCTAAGCAAAATGAATCTACGTTTTTAGCAGATAAAACAAACTCCTATTTGGTAAATAATGTGCTACCAGCATTGACATTTGTTAAAGTAGAAAATCAAAATAAAAAAATACATTCCAATACAACAACTGTTACAAATAAAACTAAATTTGTCAACGTATTAACTACTGGTATACAAATTGATTACTCAACTATAGCGATGGAAGATAAAAAGTAATTCTTCTACATACATAAAATCTATAAAATTGAATTTTAAAATTACTCTATTAAAGTCAGGCATTAAAAATGTTTTATTAGCCTTAGTGTGTATCGCTAATTTGCCGCTATATGCGCAAAACGCTGTAAACTCTGTAATTGCAGAAAAAGGTGATGGTATACTTTCATTATTGCGAAAGCAAGGAGTAGATCCTTATGAAACTTATGGAGCTTTTGTATCAATGAACGTTCACAATTTGCGAGACAGTGTTCATTTATATGAGGGTAGGACGTATAAAATTCCAAATGTACAGCGTAATTTAAATGTAAAAGTTAAAACAGAACCTAAATCTGTGGAAGGCATTTCATATGAGATATTTGGTAAAAAGCATGCAGAAGTAATCCCACAAAGTACAAAATTACAGAATACTGTTTACTATTTAGTTTCTGGTCATGGTGGTCCAGATCCTGGAGCAATGACAACGTATGCAGGAAAAGCAATTTCAGAGGATGAATATGCGTATGATGTTACATTAAGATTAGCTAAAGAGTTACTTTCTCATGGTGCTATGGTTTATGTTATTGTTCGCGATCCTGATGATGGTATTCGGGACGATCGAATTTTAGAAATGGACCGTGATGAGGTTGTTTACCCTAATGAGGAAATACCTTTAAATCAAGTAGCGCGTCTAAAACAGCGTGTAGAAGTGGTAAATAAGTTATATAAAGAAAACAAGGGTAAATACCAACGATTGATTGTAACACATGTAGATAGTAGGAGTGAGGGTCAGAATATTGATGTTTTCTTTTACCACCATGAAGACAGTAAAAACGGTAAAAAGTTAGCGGAGAGTATTCATAAAACTTTTGAGGCAAAATATAAACAATACCAACCTAGTAGAACCTATTCTGGAACTTTTGAAGATAGGACGGCACTTTATTTAGTTAGAAAAACGCATCCGGCCATGACCTTTATTGAAATTGGAAATATTACTAATGAAATGGATCAGCGTAGAATACTTGATTCGGATAATCGCCAAGCATTAGCAAAGTGGATTAGTGAAGGGGTAATTTTAGATTACGAAAACTAAACGGCTATCTTCCGTTTGTAATAATCGTATAATTTTTCAGGACCTGCGCCTAAATAATTTTTGAGATGAATTACGCCAAAATGATATTGTAGTATTATTTTGCCTTTTTCATCATACCTTCTTGTAGATGTTTTTACTTTAAATGGGAGCACGGTAAAATTTGATACTTTGTATACACGCCGTATGAATTCGTTATCTTCATAAATAATGTAATTCTCATTAAATCCATCAGTTTCTAAAAATAGTTTTTTTGTAATGTACAGCGATTGATCACCACCTCTGCAAATACTTAAATTTATCCTAGTAAGCCAGCCAAAGAAATTAAGAAAGGTACTGTTGGTGTCAAATTTAAGCTGAAAACTACCTACATTATTCCCTTTCTGAACTTCATTAATAATGAGTTTATCAAAATTCTTCGGAGGAAATGTATCCGCGTGCAGAAAATATAAAATGGAGCCTTTAGCAAATTTTGCTCCGGTATTTAATTGTTTTGCCCTTCCTTTTTGGGAGTAAATTACTGTAGCTCCATTGTCTAAGGCAAGGGAAACGGTATTGTCATTACTGCCTCCGTCTACTACAAGTATTTCTTCAATGTAATTAGACGTGCTATTAGCGCTCAGATAAGTGAGTATCTTGCTAATATTCTGTTCTTCATTTAGAACAGGAATAACAATACTAATTTTAGGGCTATTTGGTTTCATTTAAGCTCCAATTGTAATCAAGATATTTTACTTTAGCGTCTGTGTTTATGTTAATTTTACTATAAGGTTTTATGTATTCTTGCAAAGAAACCTTAGTGGTAAAATCACTTTTATACCATTTAAAAATATTAGAAAGTTGCAATTCATTTTCTGCAATTTTGTTCCGGGTAGTGTCATTTATAAAATCAAATGTAGCCTCTTGTAATTGCTTTTCAATGGTTGCAGCTAGGTACGCTTTGTTTACCAGTTTAGGACATGAATACGAAGCACAATTTATAGCAAAATGAATTCTTGGCTCCTCCATTTTACGTAAAATTTTATGTTCAATATATCCTAGCGAATAGACTTTAGCTCCAATTTTAACCCATTCTTTATCCCAAGGGCCTTTAATGTCTTTTATGCTTTTTACGGGGAAGTTGTCAAGAATTAATTTGACAGTTGCAGCATTATAAAGGTTAATGTAGTAGGCTAGTTTTTCTGACTTAGACCATTGATCTGTTGGTTCATTTTTTGCTAAAAGTTCTAGATAGCTGCTTAAGGCTAAACTATCTTTTTTAAAAGCAGCGTAGTTTACATTTCCTTTTTTATCAACGTATTTAGCCAGCAAGGTATTCCATTCGGTATGACTTGGGGTGTTTTTAATTGGTAAAGTTTTGCTAGAGCTAGCAAAACTAAACGACAGTAGACTAAACAGTACTAGGTAAAAAACTTTCATAACTCACTTTTTTTTAATTAGTTGAAATTTAAAAGGTAACCTTACAAATAATGAGATTGTTACTTATTTTTTCGTTGAATGGGCTTAAAAAATTAAAGTTGCTTTATTAATTCTTTAAAGAGACGAACCATATTAGGTTCTGTTTTTTCAGCAATCGCAATTATTTCGTTAATGTCTACTGGTGCAAGGTTTTCAGGATCGCACTCATCTGTTATCACAGAAACAGCTACAACAGGTAGGCTTAAGTGGTTTGCTACGATAACTTCAGGTACGGTGCTCATGCCTACAGCATCTGCACCTAATATTTTTAACATTCTATATTCTGCCTTAGTTTCTAATTGCGGACCTACAACAGCGGCATAAACACCTTCTTTTAAAATTATATTTTCTTTTGCAGCAATAGAAAGAAGCTTTTTACGCATCTCAGCATCATAAGGACCGCTCATATCTGTAAACCTGCTGCCAAACTCAGCTACATTCTTAAAGGCTAAAGGAGAGCCTCCTTGAAGGTTTATGTGGTCTTCAATAAGCATCATGTTTCCTTTCTTTAAATCTGTATTGATTGCACCAGAGGCATTAGAAATAAAAAGTTTTTTTATACCTAATTGATGCATCACACGTATTGGGTACGTTACATCAACCAAATCATAACCTTCATACCTATGGAAACGTCCTTGCATGACTACTACTTTTTTACCTTGAAAGGTTCCAAATATTAGTTTTCCTGAATGGAATTCTACTGTGGCTAATGGAAAATAAGGAATATGGTTATAGTGTGCTTCAATAGGATCTTCTAATTCATTAGCTAGCCTGCCTAGTCCTGTTCCTAATACGATTCCTACTTCTGGAGCGTCAAAACCCTTACCAATTAGGTAGTTAACAGATTCATCTAATTCTCTTTTCGTCATTGCTATTATTTTTTTAGTAAAGCATTAAAAGCGGGATGTTCATTAATATCTTCAAGAATATCAACATCATTTCTAGTCTCTAATAAGGTTACTTTTTTATGTTCTAAATTTTTTAAGGTATCTTTTAATACAGTGGGGGTGCCCCAGGCTTTATCAGTGAAAACAGAATGCTCTACTGTTTTCATACCTAATAAATAATATCCGCCATCTTCTGCTGGGCCCACAACAAAATCAGAAGAATCTAACAGATTAAAAGCATTTTCTAGATCGGCTTGGCTTAAATCATACATGTCACTACCAATAACGATTATTTTTTTATACCCTTGCTTGAAGCCTGCTTTAAAAGCGTTTTCCATTCGCAGTCCAAGACTAATTCCTTCCTGTAATCTCTTTTCGTACGTTTCGTTATTCCAAATGTCACTTTTCCAAATTGTCTCGGAATAGTATACATGTTTTTTGACCTTTAAGTTTTGTGTAATTTCTGCAGTATGGTTGAGTAGAAATTTATAGATTTCTAATGCTTTCTGATCTCCTACACTTGCGGCTAATCTGGTTTTGCATTTACCAAGTTCTGGATTTCTGGTAAAAATTAAAAGAAGGTTTTCTTTAGACACGGGTATAATTTTAATTTATAATTTTAGTTCCTTTGGTCAATAGTTTCCCCCAGTACTTACTAAAAACATGGACTTTATCGGTACGGTTCTCTTCAGCATCATATATGGGTAAATCTTCCTCCATCCATTTAAAAATTCCACCATATAAATTTTGAACATTTGAATAGCCGCTGGCAACTAGCTTTTCTCCAATATTTTCTGAACGGACTCCTATAGAACAGTAAACAACTATTTTTTGACTCTTGTTTTGAACGTGTATATTGTTAATGTCAAAATGATCATACCCTACCCATATGGCATTTTTTAGGTGGCTAACGTTATATTCTTTTAATTCTCTCGTATCTAAAATAACGAGGGAGTCTTGGTTTTTTAAATCTGCTGCCGTTATGTAAGGGATACTTTCTTTATTTAGTTTTTCTAATGTTTTTTCAATTGTTCTTTGACTAAACAAAGGACTAAGTGATAAAAGCATTAAAGTGATAATAAAAGTATATTTCATTATAAAAAATATTTAACTATTGCCAACAAATATAGATTTAAGAAGGTTGTTATAAAAGTTGGTTGTCTGCAATTTTTTGTAAATTTTAGAGAATAAAAATATAACGAGTTAAATTGTTTTTTCTTATCTGTGTAAATTTTACTATTTATTTTTTTGAAAAATTTTCAAACTATCTCTATTTTGAGATACTATAATATAAGGGTTTTTCTCTTTAGCGTGTTTTACTTTAATCATGTGTTTTGCATCACCTGAAACTAAAAACCCACTTTCACTAGTTTTAATTGTCTTGAAATTTCCTTTTCCATCACCTTCTAATAAACATCCATTTAATGCATCATAACGGCCTATGAAAACTTCATTTCCAAAATCGTTACCAACTAATAAAAGGTCTAAATTTCCATCATCGTTATAATCTAAATTTAAAATGCTATTTATTGGAGCGATTTGTGCTTCCCATGGCAGTTGTGTGTATTTGAACTTTCCGTTCCCTAGGTTTTCAAGATAAATACTTCGATCGTAATTGCCAATTAGAGTGGTGGCTCCTTCTAATTCTTCTTTAGAAAAAATGGTTTTCTCTGTGGCTAGAGCATACTCTTTATAGGAGTTGAATTTTGATCTAAATATAGTGCTTTGACTATAAAGATCTCCCCAGAAATTAACAGGGAAAGATTTAAAATTTTTATCGTCATAACTATTTTTAAAGTATGCAAACATGACAGGATCTATCGTTCCGTTTTTATCAAAATCTTTTGAGATTAATGTAATAGGTCTTTCTTTTGAGGGTTGGTAGAAATTATTTGCACCCATGTTCCCAACGATAAAGTCAATATCTCCATCATTATCAAAATCTGCTCCTGATATAGTTTCCCACCATCCAATAAGATTATCTACCCCTGTATTTGTCATTTTTTTCAATGACTTAGTATCATTTTTAAAAATAGTTATAGGCATAAACTCCCCAACTAAAATTAAATCTTTAGTGCCATCTAAATCAATATCGTCCCAAGTAGCACTTGTAACCATGCCAATATTTCTTAGTTCAGGAGCATAACTATCGGTAACATCTTCTAATTTCCCTTTATTATTTTTAAGTAAAAAGCTCTTGTCTGCAATGGGGTATTGAGCAAAAGGAGTTCTACCACCTATAAACAAGTCAACATAACCATCATTATCAAAATCATTTACAGAAACGATTGCGCCACTAGAACTTATTTTTGGCATTTTGTCCAATGCTAAAGTAAAGTTTCCTTTACCATCGTTAATAAGAAGTCTGTCTTCGTAAAAGCTATCATCTAGCATAAATTCATTACTACCAGAAACTAAATACATGTCCAGGTCACCATCATTATCTAAATCAAAAAATGCGATACTTTCTTCCTCAAAGTTCTTGTTCTCATCATCATTAAATAAATTTTTCTGAATAAAGTTGCCTTCTTTTTGTTGAAAAAATAATTGAGGAGAAAAACCAGAAGAACTTCCTATGATAAAATCTTCTAGCCCATCACCATTGAGGTCTCCAGAGGCAAGACAAGGTCCGTTTTGCGTAAGTTTGTGAGGTAATATACGCTGCGCATTAAAATCTATAATATCTAATTCTTCATGTTTATAATTGATATTTGTTTTATTTGTAATATCAGTTAGTAGCGATTTTGATTTTTTTGCAATAAAAGGAAAGCTTAATTCTTCTGTCCGTGGTAAGTGTGCATTATTATAATTGAATTCTATTTTTTGGTTTGCATTTACGTTTGATAATTTTTCAAATTTACCGTCAGCCCAAAGAACTTCTATGTCTTTGATGATTTTTTCTGCGCCTAAACCAAAATGCATCTTACTATCTACAGAAGACATGTATCCTCTACTTAAATAATGTTCTTGGTATTGAAATAATTCATTTTCAAATCGGACAAGAACTTTACTGCCAATACCTAATTTATTGGTTTTAGGGCCAATTAATGCAACCTGTATATAATTATTTTTTTTAGTACTATTATTTTCAAAAAGGAAAGCTTCATCATTAATATTGTTAACGATATAATCTAAATCGCCATCATTGTCTAAATCTGCATAGGCTGCTCCGTTTGAAAAAGAAGGAATATTAAGACCCCATTCTTCTCCTACATCAATAAATCTGCTTTCTCCATCATATTTGTAGGCGTAATTTGGAGTTTTTATTTCAGGAATAGAATCTAATATTTGACCATTACTTAAATAACGACTTACATTAAATTTGAAGTCACGAAAGTCTAAGTCTGTAATATCTCTAGGGAAACCATTCGTTATTAGTAAATCTTTAAAGCCATCGTTATCCATGTCTGCAAACAGGGGAGACCAGCTCCAATCTGTTTTAGAAACGCCAGCCATAAGACCAATTTCGCTATAGGGAATGCCGGGGCCATTTCCTTTTTGCAGCATATTTCTGCTGTATTGATATTCGTAATCGAATTTATCGTTTAGGATGTAGTTTGTGTATTTATTTTTGTCAATGGTAGTTTTTAGTCTCTGATTTGTTTCCCCCAACATGTCAAGCGTAATAATATCTAAGTAGCCATCATTGTTGAAGTCAGAAATGTCTGATCCCATTGAAAACTTACTTTGATGTTTGATAACCTCTTTTATTTGGTTTGAGAAAGTCCCATCTTGATTATTAAAATAGAGAATGTCATTTGATAGGTAATCATTACTTACATAGATATCTGGCCAGCCATCGTAATTTAAATCTGCAATCGCTAAGCCTAAGCCATACCCTTCAATAGTAATTCCGGCGTCAAGAGTCACATCCGTAAATGTTCCATTACCATTGTTGTGATATAATTTATCATTACTTAAAGAAGATCCATCAATTATTTTTTTTCTGTAATTAGAGGGAAGGATATGGATGTCTACATTATTAAGCACGTATAAATCTAATAGCCCATCTTTATCATAATCAAAAAAAGTAGCATTCATACTATTTTCATTACCTGATATTCCGTATTCACTAGCTTTTTCTTTGAAGGTTGGAGTACCATCTTTATTTACTCCTTGGTTTACAAAAAGCTTATTTCTTTTTTTATCTTTTGACAGCATTGCAGAGCAAACATAGATATCTAATAAACCATCGTTATTTATATCTACAAGGGCAACACCCGTATTCCAATTTTCTTTAGCTTCAATTCCGGATTCTTTGGAAATATCTGTAAATTTTAAATCTCCTTTATTTAGGTATAGCTTGTTGGCTTGTTGGTTACCAGAAAAGAAAAGATCTGGTAGGCCATCATTATTAAAGTCGCCAACAGCAACACCACCACCATTAAATATATACTCATTATTAATAATGTTAAAACTATCAGTTTCCACTATTTTGTTGTTAAACGTAATACCAGAATGATTGGAGGAGATTTTTGAGAATAGCGTATCATCTTTCTTTCCGCAAGAACTGATTATTGAAAATATAATAATTGAAATAAAGATCAGATTTTTCATTGTGTCTGGTGTGTTGTGGTATTTGATCAATTAGGGCGTTGTACTGTAATTTATGGGTCAAATTAAGAATTATTAGTGACACTCACGACAAGAGAAAGTATTAGTTTGTAAGTTTTTAGTAATTCATAATTTGTTTCAGAGTAACTGAGTAACTTCAGTAGGTATTTTTTTTAAATATAACTCAAATTGCGTTGTTAGAGGAGTGTAAAATCAGTCCAACAATCACTTTTTTTTAGTCCTAGTAAAGCTTAATAGGGCTAATTTATTTCAAAAAAAAACCACCCAACAATTAGGATGTTGGGTGGTTTGATATTTTTCGCGCTAAAAAATGTTAACGGAAAACTATGGTATTATTCCATAGCATTAATAAAATCAATAGCGCTCTTAGGTAGTAAAACCTTGTCTATAATATGGGCTACACCATTTCTTGCTAAAATATCTGATGTTGTTATATTGGCATTTACATCATTTGTTTCATCGCCAATAACAAAATTACTAGAGCCAATAACGTTAATGATATCTATATCTCTTTCTGATACCGTGGTAACCATTCCTGCCACTAAATCCTCACTTACTACTTTGCTTGCTAATACGTGGTATAGAAGTATTTCCTTAAGTAGTGCTATTTCTTCTTCTGTATCAAAGCTAGCTATGCTTGTGTAGTCAGCTCCTAGTGCATCAAAAAGATCTGCAAAAGCAGCATCAGTAGGAGCAAAAACAGTCGCAGGTCTAAAATACGTGAAATTAGTAGCTGTTGTATCCTGAACGTTTAAAGCATCAGTAAAAGCATCCACTAAATCGGTTGCTATTAGAGCTTCTTCAAGTGTGCTTAATTGAGGAGTATTAATTACCGTTGTAGCTAAATCATCAGAAGCCAATAAAGCTATGAAGTCTAATGCAGCTTGCGGTAAAAGTACTTTATCAATAATGTCTACAACACCATTTTTTGCATCGAAATCTGCAGTGATTGTGCTGGCTGTTACAGCAGTAGCATCACCAAATGCAAATCCGCTACCATCAGCAATTACAGCAACAAGATTATCTTCTAAAAGTGTTATTGCTGGGCCCACTACTAAATCTGTAGATTCGTTTGCAGGTGGTAATACATGGAATAAAAGAATATTGCTTAATAATTCAATTTCAACCTCATTGTCAAAATCATCAACACTAGTATAATCATCTCCTAGAGCATCAAAAAGATCCTCAAAGGCCTGGTTGTTAGGGGCTAAAACTCTTGCGGTGTCCAATGCTGCAATGGCATCTGATAAACCAGCTTTGTCTATAGCGCTCGCCAAAATACTTAAATCAGCAGTACCTTTTGCCCATTCTAAAAGTGTAGGACGGGTATCAAAACTTAAGGCATCAATGGCAGCTTGTGGTAAAAGAACTTTGTCTATTAAGTGAACAATTCCATTATCTGCGAAGTTGTTTGCTTGAGTTACGGTAGATACAGGATTTGTTTGATCCAATTTTGTCGCATCAAGTAGTTGTACATCACCATCAGCAGTCACTATTACAGATAGGTCATCTCCTAAAACGGTGGTTAGTGTAGTACCGTCAGAAAATGTACTTGCTTCTAAGTTGCCAGAAACCACATGATAGCTTAAGATTTGCGAAAGCAAGTCTTTGTCTATATTGGCTAATAAATCTTCAGTAGCGGTAATTTCTTCTGTAGTCTCATAACCCAATGCTACTGCCAATGCCGTAAATGCAGCATCAGTTGGAGCAAAAACAGTGAAAGGCCCAGTACCCTGTAATGTTGCGGGAAGATCTCCTGTAGCGGCAATAAGAGCAGCTTCTAAAGATGTAGCACTTCCACTTGCACTAATTCTAGTATATACAGTTCCTGGTCCCACAATAGCTGCTCCGGGAGAATCAACCTCGTCATTATCACAGGAATTTAATCCTACTAATGCGAGCATCGATAAAACAATACTTATAGTTTTAAATTTATTCATATCTATATTTTATTAAGATTTTATTGCTTGAAATTTTAATTAATATCCTGTATTCTGGTCTAAAATACCTCCACTTTGGTCAATGGCATTTACAGGAATTGGGAACAGGTCAAATTTCTCTGAGTACGCTCTGAATCTACTATAATCAGATTGATTAATGTCTGCAGCTTCATTAGTGATGTAAGCGTTAATAACTTCTTGCGCAACACCCCATCTTCTTAAATCAAATAAACGATGTCCTTCCATTCCCAATTCTAAGCGACGCTCAAAACGCACTGCTTTTCTAGCAAATTCTTGACTTGCAAAAGCGCCATAAGGTTCAATTTTATAATTAGCAGCATCACCATCATCCTCTTCGTTTTGAACATAGGTCATATTTTTTGCTCGGTTACGAACTCTGTTAACATAGTCTAAAGCAAGGGCTAAATCTGGAGCAGATTTTTCAACAGCAGCCTCAGCGGTCAATAGTAATACATCAGCAAAGCGCATCACATTGTAATTAATACCAGACCAATCGGATCCCCAACCACCAGTTCCGCGGTTAGCATCAACCTCATCAGCTTGGTATACATTTTTCTTGGGCAAGTAAGGACCGGAAACATCAGCAAAAGTAGCTCTAATCCATTCTTTCCCTGGATTTAAACCAAAACCATTATAGTCGATACCTCTTCTAGATACAGTGTAATCTAATCTAGGGTCTAAAGGCCCGGTATGCGGGGTAAAATCATCAGCACTCTCAATACCATAATCATTAGTAACGTCAGTGGCAGCAAAAGTATCCAATAACGGTTGTCCGTTAGCATCTGTTTGGTATGCATTTACTAAATCTTGTGTGGGTTGGTAAAAACCGCAACATGTTGCTAATGGCCCACCGCCAGGAAAATTTAATGTACCTGTACCGTTACCATTAAAAGAGCGTCCGTCATCAGAAACATATTGAACCGCAAACATTGATTCTGAACTATTCTCTCCAGCAAAATTAAAATTATTTACATATTCAGTGTTCAAAGAATAGGGTCCCGTAGTTACCACTTCATTTAATAAAGTAAAAGCCTCGTCCCATTTTTCTTGATATAGATACGCTTTTCCTAAAAATGCTTTTGCAATCCAAGAATTAGCTCTACCATTTACTACTTCAGGCCCTAAATTATCAATTGCAGTTAAAAAATCTGCTTCTATTTGAGCCCATATAGGTCCAGGGTTTGGTTGGTTAAACTCAAGGTTATCAAAGTTCTCAACAGAAATAAAAGGCACGTTTCCGTAAAACTTCTGAAGTTCAAAATTGTAATATCCTCTTAGAAAAGTAGCTTCACCTATTTGTTGGCTAAAATCGCCCTCAGGAATAGTATTAATTAGTGATAATACAGCATTTGAACTATTTACGCCACCGTAAAGTGCGCTCCATCTTCCCAAAAACCATCCGCTTCCAGTTTGCCAATCTAGAGTTTCCACTTGAAATAACTCTGTGTTATCACCATCGGTACTTCCTCTATGGGCATCATCAGAAACTACATCGGTCCACCAGTTGTCTGCACCTGCTGCAGTTCCTTCACCGAGTCTTCCTATACGTTCTCCATCCATTGCAGAATAGGCAGCAGTTAATTTTAAGTCTACCCCCTTAGCATTTTGTAAGGCTTCATCAGAGAGTGCTCCTGTTGGAGCAATATTCGTAAAGTCATCACTACAGGCACCTAGCATCATGCATGTCAGCGATATGGTATAAATTATATTCTTTTTCATTTTTTAAAATTTTAAGTTGATACCTAATGAATAAATTGAGGCTAATGGGTAGTTGTTGTCTGACACACCAATAGTAAGGTTGTCTATAGACCCATTACTATTAAATCTTGGTTGTAATTCTGGATCTACACCGTCATATCCAGTAATAGTAAATAAGTTAGTACCTTGAAGGTAGAAACGAACACTATCCATTCCTAATAAGCCAGATACTTGATCACTAAAGGTATACCCAATTTGTAAGTTTTTCATTCTCATGTATGAACCATCTTCTACAAAAAATGAATTGGCATTACCTTCGTTATTCGTGATACTCTGACTAAGTGCAGGTAAAGAGGCGTCAAGATTAGTTGGAGACCATGAGTCTAAAACTCTTACGCTTCTATTTGCATTGAAAAAAGTAGGTAAATCTGTATATACTTTATCATTGTTGAAAATATCATTTCCTTGAGACCCTTGGAAAAAAGCAGAAATATCAACCCCTTTGTAAGATGCACTTAAGTTAACACCATACGTAAAATCAGGGTGTGGGGAACCTATAAAAGTTCTATCGTCATCGTTAATCGTACCATCATTATTGATATCACTATATTTAAATCTCCCAACACCATCTGCAGCAGAAGCAAAACCTTGATCTGCGCTTGCACTTACTTCAGCTTCTGAAGCAAAGATTCCGTCAACTATTCTACCATAAAAAGATGATATAGGTTGTCCTTCTTGAGTTCTTGTAACAGCACCAGTAGTTCTAAAGCCGTCAAATCCTACTTGGAAAGCACTGATTAATTCCGTAACCTCATTTTTATAACTTGAGAAATTAAGGTCAACGCCGTATTTAAAGCCTGAATTCAATTCATCTGCATAACTAAGTGTTGCATCAATACCTTTGTTTTCGATAGAACCAAGGTTAACATAAGGAGCATTTGCAGCAATTGAAGTTGTACTAAATGCACTGTTATCTTGACTAATTAAATCTTTAGTTTTAATAATGAAATATTCTGCTTCAAGATTTAATTTGTTATTGAAGAAACCAAGTTCAACGCCAAAGTTTGTAGTTTCACTAGTTTCCCATTTTAGGTCTGCATTACCTACAGACTCTAAAAGAGCTCCTTGAGTTACTGCACCACTACCGTTAAATCCATAATCTGCATACTGTCCACTTAATACAGAAATATTGTAAGTAGGATTATCTACAGGAAGAGATTGATTCCCTAATTGTCCCCATGATCCTTTAAATTTTAATCTACTCATAATAGCATCAGCAGGCCAAAAGTTTTCATTACTAACAACCCATCCGCCACTGAATGAAGGGAATATATCGCTTTGATTATCTCCTATGAATCTAGAAGATCTATCTTGACGTACCGTAGCTGTTAGAAAATATTTACCTGCGTAACTGTAATTCGCAGTACCAAAGACAGAAAATAAAGAGGATGCATTGTCATAGGCGTAGGCTACGTTAGCAGCACCACCACCATTTTCTAATAAATAATAGTCAGGAGTTTCAAAGAAGAAATCAGTTCTAGAAATTTCTTTACCTTTTCCATTAACGTTTAATGCTTCAATACCTACTAAGGCATTAATACTATGTTCTCCGAATGATTTGTTATAACTTAAAGTGTTGTTCCAAACCCACTCGTACGTGTCTTGGTCTGCTTCTGTAAGTGTATTTGTAGAGATAGGTTCTGAAGACTCAGGAATTAAGGCTCTAAAACGTCTATCGTTATAGGCTTTAATAGAACCACCAATAGAGGTTTTGAATTGTAAGCCATCTATAATATCAAGCGTAGCGTAGATATCACCAAAAACCCTAAATGATTTATTAAAATCATTAGATTGTCTATTCGCCTCTGCTATTGGATTGTTTGGATTAGAAAGTCCAGTATCATTACTGTAGTTACCTGCGTAAACACCTGCATCATCGTAAACCGGAACTAACGGAGACATTCTTGTTGCGAAATTATACCAAGACTGACCACCACTTCTTCTATCAAAAGAGATGTTAGCATGTTGACCAACTTTAATTCGATCACCAATTTTAAATTCTGAGTTTAATCGCATTGATCCTCTTTTGAAACCCGTTGCAATTTGAATTCCTTCACGATTTAAATAACTTGCAGAAAACAAGAATTTAGATTTTTCATTACCGTTTTCAAGAGTTATAGAGGCATTTTGTGTTATTGCGGTTCTGTATAGTTCATCTAACCAATCTGTTCCTCCATTAGGTTTTACCGTTGCAGAAATCCCATCTGGAGTTCTTTGTAAAGTTGTTGGTGTAATAGGACTTGGTCCGTTACCATATTGTGCGTGCGAAGGAACACCACCATCATTTCTAATACTTTGCCAGATCATGTCTCCATGTTGTTCGGTATTCAATAATTCAGGAAGGTTTGTAGCAGCAGAGAAACCAGTGTACGTATCTAAAGAAACTCGTGCCTTATCCATATTATAACCACCACTTCTAGTAGTAATAATCACAACACCATTAGATGCTCTAGCTCCGTATATAGCGGCTGCACCATCTTTTAGTACATTCATTTGAGATATATCTGCAGGATTAATGGAGTTTAGGATACTCGCGTCATCTGTCTGTACTCCATCAATAATATAAAGTGGGTCATTACTGTTACCAGTACCATACCCTCTTATTCTTACGGTTGGTGATGCACCTGGAGATCCGTTGTTGGTAATTGTTACCCCAGAAACCCTTCCTTGTAATGCTTCGGCAGCATTTACGATTGGAGCTTTTGTTGCTTCCGAAATATCAACACTACCTACAGAACCCGTAAGGTCTCCTCTAGTTTGTGTAGAATATCCTGTTACAACAACTTCTTCAAGTGCTGCGGCATCTTCCTGTAAAACTACATTTATCGTAGATTTTCCGTTTACAGCCATTTCCGTTTTTTTGTAGCCTACATAGCTAAAAACTAATGTAGCATCTGCTTCAGCATCAATGCTAAAGTTTCCGTCAAAGTCAGTTTGTGTTCCAATTGTTGTTCCTTTAACAACAACTGTTGCACCAGGTAATGGGCCAGTTTCATCTGACACCGTACCAGTAACCTGTTGCGCATTACTAAACCCGAAGCAAAGCAAGGCTCCAAGGAATAATGCACTTTTAAGTGATTTTAGATTCATAAATTTTAAGTTTAGTTGAATTAATTTTGAGTATTAAAGTTGTACGAAATTACTTATAATAATAATTGAATGTTTAATTTTAAGCATTAAAATAGGTTTTTGATTACGAATATTAATGATAAAAAGACCTGTAAATACATATTTCGAATAAAAGTATTATGTTAAAACTTTATTAATTTGTCAAAAATGACATATTTTTTATCATTTTTGACATCATAAATAAACTATATCGTTGTAGTTTACTTATTTAACAATTGAGTTGTTGATTTTCTGAGTTTAGCTGCTCATTTTTTTTGACACTAATTGTTAATTGTTAAAATAATATTTAATTCGTATTTTTTTTATCATGGAAAATTTTCAATGGAATTTTACTTCAAAAGGGACTGTAAATGAAAATGCGGTTACCATACAAAACTTAGAATATATTAGGTATTTTCCTGAAAAGAAGAAATTAAATAAAAATTGGACTTCTGGCGTAAAGTCTAAGTATCATAAAATTATTTACATTAAAAATGGGACTGGTTTTTTTGAATCTGATAATAGCATCCGACAGGAAATTTCTAAGGAAACATTGTTGGTTATTTATCCTAATACTTGGTATAGGTGTGTACCAGACAAGAACTCTGACTGGGAAGAATATTCTGTATGTTTTAGGGGTAAGTATATTGAATATTTAATTGAAAATGAATTATTTAATATGAATCAACAAGTATATCCAATTGGGTTTAATTATGAAATTGATTTACAATTTGATTCCTTAATGAATATATTAAAAAATAATACCTCTAGCCAAGATGTGGGGTTGCAATTTATTTTTATTGATATTTTAAGAGTGTTGTATTCTAATTTTTTGATGAATAAGAATCAAATTTCTAGAAAAGGAAAAATAATTTTTGATGTTGAAAAATATATTCAAAGACATATAAAATCTAAAATAAATTTTGATGATGTAGCTAAGAATTTTAATGTTAGTTATTCTTTGCTAAGAAAATTGTTTAAAGAGAAAACGGATATGACCTTAAAACAATATCATTTAATGCATAGGCTTAGTAAAGCAAAAGGTATGATAAGGGAAAGCGATTTGAGTTTTTCTGAAATAGCGTGGATCAAGGAATATTCTTGGGGAGTGAGATAAATTAGGCATATAATTTTGTTAGTCTAAACAAGAAAAACTTAACATCTCTTACGCCTCTAAACATCGTCCTGAACTCTTTAATTTTAGCATTAAAGGATTCCGCGGAAGCATTGGTGCTCCTGTTATTAAAATAGTTCAAAATTGGTTTGTAATGCATTTGTATAGACCTTGCAATGGTGTTGAACGACTTAAAATTTGAGTTTTCTACTTCGTTATACCACTGTGCCAATTTTAGTCTTGCTACATCCTTATTCGTATTATTTTCATAGATATAGCTTAATGCTTGGGCCAACTTATAGGCTTTTTCAATAGTTGGGTAAAGTCGAAACAATATTTCCGCTCTTTCTATTTGTCCTGCAGTCCATTTGGTCTTTGGTTTAAATAATACATATCGACTTCTGGCCAGCAACTGTCTATGGGTATCTCCGTTAGCGAGAATTCTGGTCTATGTGTTTTTTCTGTTTTTCGAGCTTCTTCAATGGCTTTGTTTTCTATTTCTATAACTTCCCATCTTAATCGGATACGTTCTTCTTGGACTGCTTCTGAGGCTAATTTTTGAACATGGAATCTATCGGTCACGATCTCTGTTCTGGGGAAACATTTTTTAGCGATCAAATTCATATTTCCAGCCATATCGACAGTAACTTCTTTGACTATATTTCGTCTTTCCACAGGGATTTTATTAAGCACACTGATGACGTCATCCGCTTTGGTTCCCTTGATAATGGCCACTATGCTACCTTTCTTTCCGTTAGCGCCTTTATTGGTTAGAATCGTGTAGAGTTCACCGTTGGACAAAGAGGTTTCATCTAAACTTAAATAGTAACCTAAATTTTTTCCAAAGAGCAACCACTTTTGTGAATGTTCCTTTTGGGGCCAATCCTTGAAGTCGCTAAGATGGTTTTTGTAGTGATACTGTAGGGCTTTGCCATTAATTTTATAATAGTCGCCAAACCGTTTAGCGCTTACGGCATGATTGTCAAGCGATACCTTTTAAAAAAGAGGCAAATTCGCTGGTTATCCGAGTGCCTTTAGCTATTAAACCCCAATCTCTTTTTATAATTTTTCCCGTATCCATAAGAGTCCAGCGCCTACGCTTTATATGGAGCAGTACCGATTTACCTCTTAGAGGGAAGTCCTCAACTGTTATCTCCGGTAAGAAGCCTTTGGAATGGGCTAATTCTGTTTGGTGCTCTTTGGGTAGCACGTTCTTTTCTTCTAAGTAAAAATGAACCTTACCTTCTGATGATTGATGGCTTACAATTTCAAAGTAATCCAATACGCCTTCCGGCAACAAATACCGCACTAATTCTATATCCAAAATCTAAACACTTTTTTGTCAAAGATAAAGTTTCTCCCCAAGTTTTACGTTTGACCCAATAGCGTTTCAGTGTGGTTTTGAAAATGTACAGTCGTTTTCAAAAACTTTTAGAGCAAAGGAGAATACAACGCCTATTGCTTTTAGGAAAAGAAGGGCGTTTTAAGTTTATCTAGTTTCTATAGTGTTTATGGTTGAGTTCAGTTTTTCGTAACTGGTGCTTTGCAGTAAGGGTATTTAAAAATCAGGAGTGATAATTACAGATTCTATAAAATTAAAATTTGGGTTTAAATTGGGTTGAAATTCGAAATTACCAAGATAGATTTCAGCGTTGTTATCTTTGTTAGCATCACCTAAGCGCATTGTCATAGGTCTTATTTCAGGAAGATTAGGGTGTAAAATTGTAAAATTAAAATCACCTTCGTTGATAAAGTAAATTACTTGTTCTGAGGTGCTAAATTCTGGTTCTACAAAGAATGATGAAGAAACCATGTCCATCAAGCCATCATGGTTTAAATCTACTTTTAGAAGATTCGTCGCTCCGTAAGAAGGAAAAAAATACACTTCTTTCCATGACTTATTTCGGTTTTGAAAAATACGTATGCCGTGAAAGTTTTTCTTTACGATACTGTAGTCAGCATTATCACCATTTACCATAATAATTTCCTCCTTGCCGTCAGCATTAAGATCTGCTAATTGAAAATAGCTAGTGCCATAATATGGGGGGAAGTCAAGTATAATAGTTTCTTTAAAATTACCATCGCCTATATTTGTAAATAAGCTCACACGTTCTCTTGCTTGAGTAGTTAATGCATAAAAATCCATTTGGCCATCATTGTTCACGTCTCTTAGCTCAAAATTTCTGGCCCCAGGATTTGTTCCAATAATTTTTCTTTCTTTAGATTTTCCGTCTATAAATGTTATCTGACCTGTGTGATTACCAAATTCAGCAATTAAAAAATCTTTGATTTTGTCATTATTTAAATCTACGTATTTAAAACCTACCGGTCTATGTAATTTATCAATGAGTAGTTCTTGATTTTTGTAACCGGAGTCAAATAGATGAAGACTCCCTAGTTTTTTTTGAGTGGGATTCATATTTCCGCCAATGCAGAGTACTAAATTGTTCTTGATTTCTACAACAGGGCTTGGTAATTGTACGGTATGTTTTTTTTTATTTTGGAGGTTAGTAACCTTAAGTTGTCCAAAAACATTAGATGTTAATTGGTAGTTGTTTTCAATTCCAAAATAAGTGGTTATCCCTTGTTTTTGATCTAAATTTTTAACTATTTCAACGGAAGATGCTTGTAGGTTGTTTTGGGATTTAGTGATTTGAGGAGATGAAACTATTGGAGAATTGTCTATATAAAATTTTTCTATTAACAACCATTCTTCATTGGTTATCATGGGGCTTAGTGCATAGATTCCGTTCTGAACTAAGTTGATGTATTCATCGTAGCCATTTTTTGAAACTAGGGATTTCTGATTACCTAATCCCATCCTGTTTTTCATTTCTGGTAAAAGTGTATTTTTCCAAATATCTTGAGGAAGTACATTTGGGTCTGGGTACAAGTGGCAACTTGCACAATACATTTTGGAGAGTTCTTGTCCTGTTTTTGGCTTTTGCGTTCTTTCAGGAATATCAAATTTGAAATAAATAAAGCCTATAATGATGCAAAAAGAGGTAAAAACTAAAATAATTTTTTTAGACTTCTTCATGCTTTTGTTAGGTATATGTCTTTGTTTTAGTGTTTTAAACAAAAAAACCCAAACATTTCTGTTCGGGTTTTTGTTGTGGTGCCTCCAGGAATCGAACCAGGGACACATGGATTTTCAGTCCATTGCTCTACCAACTGAGCTAAGGCACCAATGCCGTTAAGCGGCTGCAAATATATATTCTATTTTGCGATATCCAAATAAAAAATGAAAAAAATGTAAAATCTTTTTTTATAATTTCGGAACTTTGGGTCATGAACCTAATAATAGACGCAGGTAACAGCCTTATAAAAATTTCTGTTTTTCGTGAAAAAATAGAAATTTATCACGATCAATTCGCATTATCAGAATTTGTAATGCACATAAAACAGGTTTTTGATGTCTATCCAGACATTACTGATGGTATTATTTCTTCAGTTGGTATGCTTGATAAAAAAGATATGGCGGTGGTTTCTTTGTTTTGTGATGTACATCTGTTGACGAATCAAACAAAAACACCTTTTAAAAATTCTTATGCAACACCTGAAACTTTAGGTGTAGATCGCGTAGCTTTGGCGACAGCTGCATTTTATCATAACCCAAGTGGAAATACATTGGTGGTTGATGCTGGTACATGTATAACTTACGATATGGTAAATGATTATGGGGAATATATTGGCGGTGCAATTTCTCCAGGAATACATATGCGCTACAAAGCATTGCACCAGCAAACAGCAAAACTACCCCTATTAGAAAAAGAAGATATTATAGATTTTATTGGAAACTCTACAAATACGAGTATTCATAGTGGAGTTGTAAATGGTGTTACGGCTGAATTAAACGGAATAATTGAACAGTATAATCAACGATTTAATAATTTAACAGTTATTTTAACAGGAGGTGATGCGCTATTTTTGTCAAAACGAACAAAAAATACCATATTTGCCAATCCAAAATTTCTCCTTGAAGGGTTAAATTGTTTATTGGAATACAATAAAAAGTAAATGATTAAGAAAATCTTTGTTGCAATAGTGATTTTTACCTCTCTAGGTTTAAGCGCTCAAAACGGAACTGTTTCTCCGTATTCGTATTTTGGTTTAGGAGATACAAGAAATTCCGGAACGGTAGATAATCAAATGATGGGGGGTGTTAGTATGGTTGGTGATAGTATCCATATTAATTTAAAAAACCCTGCTGCGTATAGCAAATTGATGTTGACAACTTACGCCGCTGGAATATCTTACAATAGCCTAAGCTTAAAAACTTCAGATGCTAGTCAAAACACTTCAGTTACAAATTTAGATTATTTGGCTATTGGTGTTCCGTTGGCCGAAGGTTTTGGAATGGGTTTTGGTTTAATGCCTTATACGTCTGTAGGGTATGATTTAGAAGATTCAATGACTATTGATGACGTGGCTATTACAAACACGTATGCAGGTGATGGAGGCTTAAATAGGGTATATTTCTCTTTAGGGTATCAAATGTTGGAAGACGTTTCTATCGGTGCTACTGTTAATTATAATTTCGGAACAATTAATTCAACTCGTGTTCAAACATCGTCTGATGCTCAATATGGTGCATTGGATAGAAGAGAAACACGATTGGGTGGCTTTGATTTTAATTATTCTATTAATTATACGCCTAAGATTTCAGAAAAATATACCTTGTACACCTCTATTGGGGTAGATACCCAGGTAAATTTAAATGCTGAAAATTCTCAATCTATTGGTTCTTTTTCTAGAGTTACTGGACAAGAAATAGAAGTAGTTGATGTAAACTTAGATGCGCAAGCTAGAAAGTTTGCTCCAGTTAGAATACCAACTAAAACTACCTTAGGAGTTGGTGTTGGGGAAGATTTAAAATGGTTTTTAGGGGCCGAGTATACGTTCCAAGAGTTTAGTAAATATAAAAATGATTTCTTTGAAGTAAACAATTTAGTGTATAATGATGCAAGTGGTTTTGCAATAGGAGGCTATTTTGTTCCAGAATATAATTCGTTCACAAACTACTTAAAAAGAGTTGTTTACAGAGCTGGTTTGCGCATTTCTCAGACAGGGATGGAAATAAATAATGAGGATATAAATGATTTTGGCATAACTTTTGGAACTGGATTACCGCTGGGCAGAGATATCTCTAATCTTAATATCGGTTTTGAAATCGGAAAAAGAGGAACTATCGATGCTGGTTTGATCAAAGAGAATTATTTTAAAGTAAACATTGGACTATCATTAAATGATAAGTGGTTCAGAAAAAGAAAGATTAATTAACCATTAAATACTAGAATATGAAAAAGAAGTTTTACATCGTAGCCTTAGCGGTATTAGGCTTTGTAGGAACAATGACGGCTCAGAACAATCCGGAATGTACAACAAACCTGTCTATATACTCAGAGCACGTAAAAGTTAAGAATTATGAAGCAGCATACACACCATGGAAAATGGTTTATGATAACTGCCCGAGTTTACACAAAGCAAACTTTGCTTATGGGGAAAGAATTTTAAATTATAAAATTGAAAAAGCAACAGGAACAGAAAAAGAAGGTTTCTTTAAAGATCTGATGGATCTTTATGATGCTAGTTTGGTTCACTTCCCTTCTAACTTTACAGTAGCAGGTGTTGCTGCAGATAAGGGTATTGCTATGTATGATAATAAAATGGGTTCTGAACAAGAAATCTATGATGTATTAGACAAAGGATTTACTCAGGATAAAGCTAACTTTAGCAATCCAAAAGCATTATATATCTATTTTACGGAATTAGTAGAATTACACAATGCAGGATCAAAAGACTTGCAACAGGTTTTTGATGCGTATGATAATGTAATGGAGCAAATAAGCGTAGAGAATAAGAAGTTAACAGACCGTATTGAGCAATTATTGCCTAAAGAAGATGCAGGAACCATTACTTCTAAAGAGAAGAGAATTTTAGCAGCAAATACTCAAAACTCAGAAAACTACGGTAAGATAGAAGGCAGTATTGATTCTAAATTAGGTGCTTTAGCAGATTGTTCTAACTTAATTCCTCTTTACCAAAAGAATTTTGAGGAGAAGAAAAGTGATATCACTTGGGTAAAAAGAGCAGTAAACAGAATGTTCAATAAAGAATGTACTGATGATCCTATGTTTAAGAAATTATTAGATGCACAGTTGGCTATGGAGCCTACGGCAGATTTATATGTATACTTAGGGTATTTAGAAATGAAGGCTAATAAAACGAGCTCTGCAGTTTCTTACTTTAATAAAGCTGTAGATTTAGAAACAGATAAGTACAAGAAATCAGATTTATTATATAAAATCGCAACTAGTTATTCTAGAAGCAGTAGATCTAATGCTAGAAGTTATGCTCAAAAAGCAATTGATGCTAATTCGTCTAATGGAAAAGCATATTTATTGATAGCAACATTATATGCTAACAGTGCTAACGATTGTGGAGCTACAGCTTTTGATAAAAGAGCAATATATTGGAAAGCTGCAGAAGTAGCAAGACAAGCAGGAAGAGTAGATCCTTCTTTAAGTGGTAGATCTAGCCAAGCGGTAACTAGTTACATGTCTAGAGCTCCATCAAAAGAAATGATATTTAGTTCAGGAATGGCAGGTAAAACTGTTACCTTTAGCTGTTGGGTAGGTGGTAGCGTAAAAGTGCCTAATCTATAAGATGATAAAAAATAAAGTATTTACATTTAAAAGCATTGCTGTGGTTTACACCATGGCAATGCTTTTTTTTGCTTGTTCAGATGATTATGAAAGAGTCGGGGAAGAAGCTAAAAAGAATTTATACCCACAGGGTGTAGCTGAAAATTATAAACTAGTATATACAGAGGCAAAAGAAGTCTTGTCTAGTGAAGAGGTATCTTCTAGTCATAAAATAGCAGTATTAACGGGAGAAATTAGTGAAGACTTTGAAAATCTTTCATTTCCACACCGTACTTTTCCTAAAGGAATACGTGTAGAATTTTTCGACAAAGACGGTAATAAAAGTGTAATTTTGTCAGATTATGCTATAATTTATTCAGGAACTAGCGTTATTGATTTACAAGGTAATGTGGTGATAGAAATGCAAGATGGCAAACGTTTAGAAACAACACAGTTGTATTACGACCAACATAATGAGTGGATCTTTACACAGGAAAAATTTAAATTTTCTGATGAAAAAGACGGTACGCTAATTCATGGAATGGGAATGGATTTCAATAGAGATTTCACTATTTTGAATGCACACAAAACAGGAGACGGGTACAAGATAATTAAAGACAAAGAAATAGATGGTTAAGATTTTTAAGTTTACGGAGTACTTATATTTGGTAGTAGCATTTTTTTCTATATATCGTATTTATACAGATTGGAATGAAAACCGTGAATTCGCTTATCTTTTTATCTTTTTTTCTATTATTTCTATTGGGATGTTTTTCTTTAGAAGAAGTTACCGTTTGAAATTTGAAAAACATAAACAAAACCAAAAGCAATAATTTTGGGAACTTCAATTGTTATTATAATTTTTTGTTTAATACTTTCTGCCTTTTTCTCAGGTATGGAGATTGCTTTTATTTCAGCAAATAAAATTCATATTGAAATAGAAAAAAAACAAGAAGGTTTTTTAGCTCAGGTGCTTACTAGATTAACCAAAAAGCCCTCTAAATTTATTGCAACCATGTTAATTGGTAACAACATAGCACTTGTTGTTTACGGTTTTTATATGGGCGATTTGTTGATGCTGTGGTTTCAGAGTTTTGGCAATTTTGAAAATGTTATTCTTAGAACCTTATTTCAAGACTTTAGTTTATTAACGCAAACCGTAATATCTACTTTAGTGATATTGCTTACAGCAGAATTTTTACCAAAAGTGCTTTTTCAGATATATTCAAATACACTTCTTAAAGCATTGGCTGTACCAGCTTATTTGTTTTATCTCTTGTTCTCAATGATATCAGAGTTTATTATTAAAATTTCTGATATTATACTAAAAGTCTTTTTTAAAACTGATGGAGATGAAGTGCAGCTTGCGTTTAGTAAGATAGAATTAGGCGATTATATCACGGAGCAAATGGAGGCTGTTGAAAGAGAGGACGAAGTAGATTCTGAGATTCAAATTTTTCAAAAGGCTTTAGAATTCGCTGCGGTAAAAGCTAGAGATGTTATGGTTCCGAGAACGGAAATAGAAGCGGTAGAAATCCATGAATCTCCTAAAAATTTAACAAAACGGTTTTCAGATACAGGGTATTCTAAAATTTTAATTTATAAGGATACAGTAGATAATATTATTGGTTATGTGCATTCTTATGAGCTTTTTAGTAAGCCAAAGACGATAAAAAGCATTTTAATGCCTGTAGAATTTGTTCCAGAGACCATGTTAATTAGTGATATTCTAAATAATCTAATCAAAAAGCGAAAGAGTATTGCTGTGGTTTTAGATGAATATGGTGGTACTTCTGGTATAATGACGGTAGAAGATATTGTAGAAGAATTATTCGGGGAAATTGAAGATGAACACGATTCAACAGACCTTTTTGAAGAGCAAGTATCCGATACTTTTTATAAATTTTCTGCGCGCTTAGATGTCGATTATATAAATGAAAACTATAGACTAGAGCTTCCTGAGAGCGATGAATACGGTACTCTTGGTGGTTTGATTGTAAATGAGACAGGAGAAATTCCAGATAAAGATTCGCAAATTAAAATTAATAACTTCTTGTTTACCGTGTTAGAGGTGTCAAGTACCAAGATAGATTTGGTTTCTCTAGAAATTATTGAGAAAGACTAATTTTTACATTTTTAAATCAATTTTCAACTTTAAAAAGTGTGTCATTCTAATCGCTTGATAACACTAAGGTTAAGGGCTGCTATATTAATATTTTTTTGTCTTTAGTATTTGAAAGAAAAATGGTATTTTCGTCGCCTGATATAAATTAGTATAGTATATATGGCAATTTTAGATAAAATTAGAAGAAAAACTACCATCTTGATTTTAATCATTGGTTTGGCATTATTTGCATTTGTAGTTTCTGGGATATTCAGTACAAACGCTTTTTCCGGTGCTAAGGTAGGTTCTTCAGTAGCCGATGTTAATGGCGAAGAAGTTTCAATTGATGGGTTTAGAGAACAAGTAGAAGTTGCTTCTAAAAGTTATGGAGCAAGTGCTTCTTCAATGCAAATTGTAAATAACGTTTATGAGCAAAATGTAAGAAACGCTGTTTTAGATCAACAATTTGAGAAATTAGGTATTGTTGTAGAACAAGATCAAATTGTAAATTTCTTGAGAACGAACCCAACGTATTCTCAATTACCACAGTTCTTAAATGAAAATGGTGTATTTGACGAAAGTAAGTTCATCAACTTTATAGCTGATTTAAAAAAGAATAATCCTGCTGGTTACCAACAATGGTTACAAGAAGAAAAAAATATTATTCGCGCAGCAAAAGAGCAGATTTATTTTAATCTAATAAGAGCGGGAGTAGGGACTACTTTAAAAGAAGGAGAGTTAGATTATAAATTAGCTAATGATAAGTTAGATATTAGTTATGTGAGAGTACCTTATACATCTATTTTAGATAGTACAGTTGCTGTTAGTAAAAGTGAGATTGAAGCTTATGTAAAAGCTCATAAAGAAGATTTTAAGCAAGACAATAGTAGAGATATTCAATTTGTTTACTTTGAAGAAAAAGTTTCTTTAAAGGATGAAAACGAAGTTAAAGAGAAAATCAATGCTTTGTTAAATGATAATCAAGTTTTTAGTAAAGAAAAAGATACTACAGAAACGGTAAGAGGTTTTAGAAATACAACCGATAATATTGCTTTCTTAGATATTAATTCAGATACTAAATTTGATACAATTTATAAGCCAAAATCAAGTCTTCCAGCAAATGTAGCAGATACTTTAGTAAAATTATCTATAGGAACTATCTACGGCCCTTACCGTGATGGGAATACATTTAAAGTTTCTAAGTTAACAGGTAAACGTGCTGGCGGAAATGTAAAAGCTAGTCATATTCTTATTGCATTTTCGGGAGCAAGTAATGCAGGTGAAGAAGTTACAAGAACAAAAGAAGAAGCAGAAAGTAAAGCAAAAGAGGTTTTAGCAGAAGCTAAGAAGTCAGGAGCTGTTTTTGCAGATTTAGCAAAAGAAAATTCAGATGGTCCTTCTGGTCCTAGAGGAGGAGATTTAGGTTTCTTTCAAAAAGGAGCTATGGTTAAGCCATTTAATGATTTTGTTTTTAATAATGGTGCTGGTTCAATTGGTTTAGTAGAAACAGATTTTGGATTCCATATTGTTAAGGTAGAAGAAAAGCAAGACCTTTATCAGGTAGCAAACTTAGTGCGTGAAATAGAGCCTTCTGAAGAGACAATAGATTTACTTTTCCAAGATGCTACTAAATTTGAAATGTCTACAGTAGAAAATAAATCTAAGTTTGAAGAAATAGCAAAGAAAGACAACTACGTTGTTAGACCTGTAAATAAATTAAATCCTATGGATGAAAATTTACCAGGATTAGGTGCACAACGTCCAATTGTTCAATGGGCATTTAATGCTGATTCTGAAATTGGAGATGTAAAACGTTTTGATTTAAATGATGGGTATGCAGTGGTTAGGTTAACTGCTAAATATGCAAAAGGATTAATGACTTCAGAAGATGCTTCTGCAGTAGTATTGCCTGTATTGCGTAAGCAGAAAAAAGCAGCTATGATCATGGATAAAAACAAAGGCAAATCTTTTGATGCCTTTGCAAAAGATAATAATGTTTCTGCAGCTACAGCTTCAGCAATATCTGTTAAATCTCCTACAATTGCAGGAGCAGGTAGAGAGCCCGCTGTTGCAGGTACTGCGTATGTTTTAGCGGAAGGTAAAACGTCTGGTTTAATCGAAGGAGAAAGTGGTGTGTATATGGTAACAGTTACCAAGAAGACAGCTGCAACTAAATTAGATAACTATAGTACGTTTGCAAATACGTTAAAAGCTTCTAATGCTACAAGAGTTAATTCTTCTGTATATCAAGCATTAAAGGCTGCATCTGAGATAGAAGATAATAGATCAATGTTTTATTAATAAAACAATAGTAAATAACGCATAAAAAAAGGCTTCCAATTGGAAGCCTTTTTTTATGCGTTATCATTTACAATATCATATCCTTATAGGAAATTGTAGTTTTATAGCCTTTATCTTTAAAGTAAGAAGGGGTATTGTTATCTCCAACAGCTAAAATAAAATCGCCGCCCCAAGCACCTAGACTCTTGATAGCTCCTTCGTAATCAGGAAATAAAAGAGATTTAACGGACTTTAGACTTAAGGCTTTGCTGATAATAGTTTCATGTTTGGAAATTAAGTTTTTGAATATTTCCAGATCATTACAATGAGTAATGGCATTGGTTAGTGTATTTATTTCAGAAATAAATTGAGGCCTATCAAAATTTGCTTTTCGATAGTTAGCAATACCTTCTCTGCTATTTTGTTTTTTATTTAGATGTACAAAATATATGGCGTCACTAAATTCAGGACAAAAAGCAACCTCCGTTACTATAGGCTTTTTATGTATTAGCTGATATAAAATTGGCGTGTTGTGCTTTGCGCATGCAATATCATAACCACTTCCGGTAAATGAATTCCATAATAAAACATAAGGGTTTATTGACGCCCATTCTGCTAGGTTATTTAATAATGTAGAAGAAGAACCTAAGCCCCAATCTCTTGGAAAGTCTAATGTGGTTTGTGCCCTATAGCCTGCTTGATCTACTAAGAATAGTGGATTTAATTTTTTTGCTTCCAATAGCATGGTTTGTAGCACCTCTGCGGTTTGTTGGTCCGTAGTAGCTGTAATGGCGAGTGTGTTTATCTCAAATGTTACTTCAAACCATATAGTTTTTAAATAATCAATACTTTGCCAATGAAGTGTGTTTGTAGTATTGGGCGTTATACTTAATGATTGTCCTAATTTAGTAGGTAGCGCCAAGCTTATAGCACCATCTAAAACGCCATATTCTCCTGTGATTAATAGTTTACCGTTACTGTAAAAGTTTTTAATCATCTTTTTTCTTGCAAGGAATTATATGCTGAAATTACGGCACTATGGGTAACTGTATTGTGTTTGAAATGATCAACCAAAGTCTTTTTATCAAGTTCAGAAGCGCCTAATTGATTTAATATATTCATCAAGTGCATTTTCATATGTCCTTGTTGAATGCCGGTGGTAACCAAAGAGCGTACTGCGGCAAAATTTTGCGCTAAGCCAGCTACGGCAACAATTTGCATCAAGTCTTTAGCAGAAGGGTTTTGAAGAATTTCTAACGCCAATTTAACAAGAGGGTGCAGCCCTGTAAGTCCGCCCACAGTACCTAAAGCAAGTGGAATTTCAATCCAAAATTTAAAAATACCATCATCTATGCTAGCATTAGTTAAGCTGCTGTATTTTCCGTCTCTTGCTGCATAGGCATGTATTCCTGCCTCAATAGCTCTAAAGTCGTTTCCTGTAGCTAAAACAACAGCATCAATGCCATTCATGATTCCTTTGTTGTGCGTTACTGCGCGATAAGGTTCAATTTTAGCAATTTGTATGGCTCTGATAATTTTTTCTGCAAATTCTAAAGTAGATACACTCTTGTCTTCACTTAACTGATCAATAGGGCAACTTACTTCTGCTCTAACCAAACAGTTAGGAACATAATTACTTAAAATACTCATAACAATTTCTAACTGCTCGTCATGTGTTTTAAATTTAGGAGATGCTGTAAATTCTCTTTTTAGGGTTTGAGCAAATTGCTCTAAACAGGAGTTAATAAAATTTGCTCCCATAGCATCTAATGTTTCAAAGGTGCAATGGAGTTGGTAATAATTTTTTAGTTCGGCTGTTTTGTTTCGCAATACTATTTTTGAAACACCACCTCCTCGTTTCTCCATGTTTTTGGTAATGTCTTTAGCGTCTGCTATTAACTTAGTAGTTATAGAATTAAAGAAAGATTCTAGTTTCTCAAATTCGCCAGTATACATAAAATGAACCTGTCCTACTTTTTCTGTATTGATAACCGTTGTTTTAAAACCACCACGCTTTAGCCAAAATTTAGCAGCTTTACTTGCTGCAGCAACTACGGAGCTTTCTTCAATAGCCATAGGAATGGCATACAGTTTATCGTTAATTAGAAAATTAGGAGCAATACCAAAAGGTAGGTAATAGTTGGTAATGGTGTTTTCTATGAATTCATCATGAAGTTTCTGTAGCATTTTATCAGAGTTCCAATATCTTTTTAATATAGAAATTGTTTCGGCTGAATTGGTTGTATAGCTTTTAGCTAACCATGCTATTTTTTCATCTTTTGTAAGCTTGGAAAATCCTTCAATAGGAGTGTTCATAGTTTGTATGGTTTCGAACACCAAAGATACTAATTACCAATAAAAAAGATAAAACAGATTACTAGCTTTGAAGGGATCGTTCCATTTGTGATATTTTTTGTTAAAAGTTTATTTTTATGTGAAATAATTGCTAAACTTGGGGTTTTTAATCATATTTTCAAAATCTGTGAAATCAAGCAAGATAAAGTAAGTGTTTTAGCACTAAAAACAATACTAATTGGCCTCCAGGTTTCACCATATTAACACTAACAAACAAGAACATAAATGAAAAAATTAACGCTTATTTTCTTTTTTATTTTAAGTGCTTCTAACCTTACATTTGCACAAAAAAAAGCAATTACCCTTGAAGAAATTTGGGGTGGTGCATTTAGAACAGAAGGATTAGATGAAATTAGGTCTTTAAATAACGGAACTCAGTACACCGTATTAAATTTTGATAGGAACACTAGAACAACAAGTATTGATATTTATGACTACGCTAGTCAGGCCAAAGTGGGTACAGTAGTAAATTCAGCAAAATTAGAGAACATTCCTTATTTTACTTCCTATGAATTTACAGCAGATGAAAGCAAAGTATTGTTGGCTACCGAAGTTGAATCAATATTTAGAAGATCATCTTTAGGGATTTATTACATTTTTGATGTAAAATCTGGGAAGACCATTAAAATTTCTGAAAATAAGATTCAAGAGCCTACGCTATCTCCTGATAATACTAAAGTAGCTTATGTTTTTGAAAATAACATCTACATATTTGATATTTCGAAAAATACGACGGCTAAAATTACTAAGGACGGCGTAAAGAATAAGATTATTAATGGGGTTACAGACTGGGTATATGAAGAAGAGTTTGCTTTTGTAAGAGCTTTTGATTGGAATGCAGATGGATCTAAAATAGCTTTTCTAAGGTTTGATGAAACAAATGTTCCAGAATTTTCTATGGATGTTTATGGTACGGAATTATACCAAACACAACAGGTTTTTAAATACCCAAAGGCTGGAGAAGACAATGCTATTGTAAGTTTACATATGCTAGATGTTAAATCATCTGAAATTTCTAATGTAGCTTTACCATCGTCGTACTATATTCCGCGAATTAAATGGATGAACGATGCTAATTTACTTAGTGTTCAAACCTTAAATAGACATCAAGATAATTTAACGCTATATGCTATAAATGCTAAAAACAACAAAGTATCAGTTCTTCTAGAGGAGAAAGATGCCGCCTATGTTGATGTTACCGATAATTTAACCTTTTTAGCAGATGATAGTTTTATCTGGACGAGTGAGAAAGATGGTTTTAATCATATCTACTTGTATAATGAGAACGGTAAATTAATGAATCAGATTACCAAAGGGTCTTGGGAAGTAACAAGCTATTATGGTTATGATCAAGATGAAGATAGAGTGTATTATCAATCTACAGAAAATGGTTCTATCAATAGAGGTGTGTACAGCATAGATAGTAAAGGAAAAAATAAACGTAAGCTTGCGATTAAAGATGGTCAGAATAATGCTGATTTCAGTGCTGATTTTACCTACTTTATCAATAATTTTTCAAATACAAATACCCCTTCAGAATATAGCTTACATGAGGCTTTGTCTGGTAAGCGCGTTAAGGAGATAGTAGATAATAAGGCATTGCTTTCAAAATTAGACGGCTATGAAATTAGTCCCAAAGAATTTTCTTCGCTTTTAATAAATGGGAATGAGCTGAATATGTGGATGATAAAACCTGCAGATTTTGATGCTTCTAAAAAATATCCATTATTTATGTTTCAATATAGCGGACCAGGGTCTCAATCTGTATCTAACTCTTGGATGGGTTCAAATGATTATTGGTATCAGCTTTTGGCATCGGAAGGTTATGTTGTTGTTTGTGTTGATGGTCGAGGAACAGGATTTAAAGGGAGAGATTTTAAGAAAATTACACAAAAGGAATTAGGAAAATACGAAGTAGAAGATCAAATTGCTGCGGCTAAAAAGTTAAGTGATTTGCCTTATATTGACGCAGATAGAACTGGTATTTGGGGATGGAGCTATGGTGGTTTCATGTCTACCAATTGTATTTTAAAAGGGAATGATACTTTTGAAATGGCAATTGCCGTTGCGCCAGTTACTTCATGGGCATTTTATGATACTATATATACAGAGCGTTACATGCAAACACCACAAGAAAACCCAAGTGGCTATGATGATAATTCGCCATTTAATTATCCGGAACTTTTAAAAGGTAAATATTTATTGGTACATGGTACGGGTGATGATAATGTACATGTGCAAAATACAATGCGTATGGTTGAGGCATTAGTGCAAGCGAATAAACCATTTGATTGGGCTATATATCCAGACAAAAATCATGGAATTTACGGAGGAAATACAAGGCTTCACTTGTTTACTAAAATGACTAATTTTATTAAAGAAAACTTATAATCTAACTACTCAAAATAACTAAATATAGTATATGGAAAATACGGTTAAACCAATGGAAGACCCACAACTGTTTGGGCATCCAAAAGGATTATTTTATTTATTCTTTGCGGAGCTTTGGGAGCGTTTTAGTTTTTATGGAATGCGGGCGTTGCTTACTCTTTATATGGTTGATGTTGTTTTCGCAGCACTAACTACTAGAGATTTTGCTGCAGCCGCAGTTTATGCTTCTTACGGTTCATTAGTTTACGCTTCAACAGTAATTGGAGGTCGTATTTCGGATAAAATATTAGGCATGCGAAATTCTATTTTCTTAGGAGGAATTTTAATGGCTATTGGTCACTTTGTATTAGCGGTAGAAAACAATTATGCATTTTTCATCGCCTTAGCGCTAATTGTAGTTGGGAATGGTTTTTTTAAACCAAATATTTCAACTTTCGTTGGGTCTCTTTATAAAGAAGATGATATTCGTAAAGACTCTGGTTTTGTCATTTTTTATATGGGTATTAATATTGGAGGCTTTGCTGCTCCATTACTTTGTGGGTGGCTAGGAAGAGAGTATGGCTGGCATTATGGTTTTGGTCTTGCTGGTATCGGGATGTTAATAGGCTTAATAACTTTTTGGAGCGGAATTAAAAAAAATATTTTTGGAGATAAAGGTTTGCCTCCAACAGAAACTATTTTAGATAAACCAATTCTAGGTATTAAGCAAGGTTTAATGATTCCTATTCTTGCGGTAGCATCAGTACCTTTGATTGCATATTTACTTTCTTCTTATAAAGCATTAGGAGAGAAAGGGAGTTTTCTTGAAGATGATAATATTGTGAACATAATATTTTATGTAATCGCAATTGCCATAGGTGCTTTTTTAATTAAAATTTTAATTGAAGCTAATTCAGATGAACGTAAAAAATTAATAGTCGCCATTTTAATTACTTTCTTTATCACTATTTTTTGGGGTTTTCATGAGCTTTCAGGAAGTATTATTACGTTGTTTGCTGCCCGGAATGTTAATCTAACTTTTATAGATGCGTCTCAAACCAATGCATTAAATTCAATGTATATCATTATTTTATCTATTCCAATCTCAATGTTGTTCACGTATCTAAAGAAGAAAAAATTAGATCCAAGAACACCTTATAAATTTGGTCTAGGTCTTGCTTTTGCTGGGATTAGTTTCTTTATTCTTTCTATGAGTAGTGGGAGCGCCGATGAAAATGGAATGGTGCCATTTTCTTATTTATTGGTAATGTATTTCTTAATTTCGGTAGGGGAATTGTTCATGTCTCCTGTAGGCTTATCTAAAATTACAGATTTATCCCCAAAGAGAATTGTTGCTTTTATGATGGGAATTTGGTTTTTAGCATCAGCGTTTGCTTTTCAAATTGTTGGTTTTATAGGGAAACAGTTGGCTATAGAGAGTACCGATAAAAATGTAGGAGGTTTAGAGACCTTAGGAATTTATACAGACGGATTTGGTTTGGTAGCTAAATATGCACTTGGTGCATCGGTGATTGTTTTAATTGCATCACCATTAATTAAAAAATTAATGGGTAAGGTCCATTAATCACCTTACTTAAAGTAATAAGCTCCCTTTTCGCCTGTGTAGTGAAAAGGGAGTTTTCTTTTTAGGCATGTGGCTTTCCAAAGGGCAATAGTACTCTTGTAATTACTCCCGTCTGCGATTAGTGCTACGGGCTGCAAAGAATCTATTAAACGGTTTAAATTTATCTTTGGAGACTGCGTAAGAAGTATAGTACTGTTCTTGGATGGTGGGTAAATACCAAAACTATCAATCACACTGATTCTTTTTAAATCTAAACGGTAACTGTTTGCTAAAGAATCTGTAGTTAACACCGCTATTCGTTCTGCAATTTGATAACTTTTTAGACTGTATTCAAATTTTGAGGTATCATTACTTAAAAGGTATAAAGTTGTTCCAGACTTTTCTATGATACCAGTAGCTCTAGATTGGTGTAATACAATAACCTCGTGACGTATAGAAGCGGTGTATCGTGACATAAAAGTGTAGGACTGAAAGACGATAATTCCGATGAGGAAATGAATCGCGTTTTTAAATTTTTGCTTGCTGAAGGCTGTAATCATTAAAAATATTAAGGTGTACAGTAAGAGCAATTGAAGTGTATCAAATGATATATTTTTAAAAACAAACATGTCTTGACTGGCAATCCATTTTACAATGGTGTTCATTGTACTGATTATGTAATTATAGCCATCTGTTATAAAGGAGGGAAGTAAATTTGTGAGTGATAAAATAAGTACAACAATACCAATACCTAGAATAATGCCTAAAAAGGGAATAATTAAAAGGTTAGCAATAAAAAATAGTCCTGGGAATTGATGAAAATAAAATAAACTTATAGGTAAAACCCCTAATTGTGCTGCAATACTTACGCTAAGTAATTGCCAAAAATACCTAATAACCTTATTTTTTGGATACCAAAACCGTTGCAACTTGGGGTAAATCCAAATAATTGCAAATACTGCTGAGTAGCTCATTTGAAAGCCTACTTGAAAAAGATAGGTTGGTTTTACAAGTAGAATAAAAAATAGCGATAGCGCAAGTATATTAAAGCTATTTGTAGGCCGGTTTAAATACATTGCGTAAGCAAGGAAAGAAAACATGGTAACAGCTCGTACAATTGAAGCAGATAAGCCGGCTAAAAATGCAAAACCCCATAAAAGAAATATAAGTATACCCAATTTAATTTTTTTCCCATGTGGCAAACGTTCAATAGGTTGTAATAAAAACTGAAGAATAAGTAATAAGACACCAATGTGTAATCCTGAAAGAGCTAGTATGTGAATGGCTCCTGCATCTTTGTAATTATCATAAGTTTCTTCAGATATATCATTTCGTTGCCCTAATAATAAAGCTTGAATTACGCTTAAGTTTTCGGGATCAAAGTTTTCTTTTTTAAGTTTAGTGAGTATGGTATTTCTCCAACTTGAAGCAAGACCGTATAAGGTATGTGTAGGCTTTTCTAAGGTGATGTAATCCTCTTTTTTTAAATACAGTTGATTGTATACCCCTAATCCTTTTAGGTATTTTTTATAATTAAATTGATGTGGATTTAAAGGAGGGGTAATCGGTGTTATTAAATTAAACGAGATAAGTTCATCATCAATCTTTAGAAGGGGAGAAGTGGTGTCTTTTGCAATGGTGATGACTATCTTTCCAGAAGTTTTTCTTTTATCAATTGCTAGAACATCGGCATAATATCGATCTGAGAATGCATTTGATTTTAAAACTTCAGTAATCTTAAGTAGGAGCTCTTTTTGTAGGGTAGTATTGCTCTTAGCGTAATAATTTGGTTTGTTTTTAGGGTTTGTTAGAGAGATTGATAAATACCCGATAAAAAAGGTTAATAATACGGCACTAAATCCAAATATAGGGCTATTTGTAGGTTTGACTTTTAATAGTAGAAATGCTGATAGGGTAAGGGTTATACCCGTTAATATAAACGGGATAGTAATTGATGTTTCGAAAAAAGCACCAAATAGAATTCCTGCAACTAAAAAAAGTGTCAATTTTATTGGCACAAATTTTAGTAGTTGCATAACTATTTCGTATTTATAATATTCTTGTAGCTTTTACAAAAGCATAATTCCAGTATCCTTCTTTTAAAGAAGATACAATTACACCTCTAGAGGTTGTAGCGTGTATAAATTTTATCCCATCATTATCTACAGAAACCACGAGGCCTACGTGATTAATCTTTTTGGACCTTTTACTTGTTTTAAAAAAAAGTAAATCGCCTTTATCAACATCTTTTATTCTAATGTCTTTTCCTTCTTCAGCAATGACGTAAGACGTTCTAGGTATTGAAATATCTTGATTTCCAAAAGCAACGTACAGTAAGCCAGAACAATCCATTCCTTTCTTTGTTGTCCCGCCATATTTATAGCGAGTACCTGAAAATTCTAGTGCGGAACTAATCACAGATTCTGCAATGGTATTATTTTTAGGTTTCTCGGTGTAAACGTTTGGTAAGTTCTTTGCAACGCTTGGTTTAGTACTGCTTTTATTGGCTTCTATACTAATTTTTCGCTCTTTGTTATTGGTGCTAATTGTTCTTTTTTTAGTACCACAGCTAGTGGCCATTACAATTAAAAAAAGATAAATAAATTTACGATTCATGGTTAAAAATAAGGGACTCCAATTTCAAATTTAAAGAATAAATGTGAATGGTACTCTTATGTGTTAACGTTCTTTTAGGAAAAAAAACATTTTTTTTTATTTAAACTGCTGATAATTAGGGAAGCTGTTGTTTCGCTAGCACCCTCTCCTCCTAGTTTTTGCTCTAATTCTTCGTAATTTTCTAAAACTATTTTTCTAGTCTTAGGATTCAAAATCTTTTCAAGTTCAGCACTAAGGTTTTTTGTAGTTAGGTCATCTTGTATTAATTCTTTCACGACTTCTTTGTCCATGATTAAATTAACTAGGGATATATATTTTAAGGTTATTATTCGCTTAGCAATTTGATAAGAAATCCAATTTCCTTTATAGCAGACTACTTGTGGTACTTTAAATAACGCAGTTTCAAGAGTGGCAGTTCCGCTCGTCACTAATGCAGCGTGTGCTATTTGTAAAATACTATAGGTTTGATTAGCAATTAAACTAATGTTAGATTTTTTTAAAAAAGGCTGATAAAATTCCTGATCTAAACTTGGAGCACCAGCAATTACAAATTGATAGTCTTTAAATTTCTCAGTAACAGAAAGCATCACCTCTAGCATTTTAGCTACTTCTTGTTTTCTGCTTCCGGGCAATAAAGCTATTATAGGTTTCTCTTGATCTAGGTTATTTTTATTTTTAAAGTCAATACTATCGACTTCTTTGCGGTTGGCAATGGCATCAATTAATGGATGTCCCACAAAGTTCACAGGAAAATTATGCTTTTTTTCATAGAATTCCTTTTCAAAAGGTAGTGTCACATACATTTCGTCAATGGTATTCTTAATTTTTTCAATTCTTCCTTCTCTAGAAGCCCAAATTTGGGGAGCAATATAATACCTAGTTGAAAATCCTGCATTTTTAGCCCATTTTGCAATCCTTAAGTTGAAACCAGAATAATCAATAAATACGATGACATCTGGTTTAAAGGTTGAGATGTCTTCTTTACAGAAACTAATGTTTTTGAAAATGGTACTAATATTGGTAATCACCTCAATAAAGCCCATAAAGGCAAGCTCCTTATAATGCTTTGCTAAAGAGCCCCCAGCTTGTTGCATTAAATCTCCTCCCCAACATCTAATAGTAGCGTCAGAATCTTGCTTTTTCAGTTCTTTGATTAAATTAGATCCGTGTAAATCACCTGAAGCTTCTCCTGCAATGATGTAGTATTTCATCTGTTTAAAAATTAAAAATAATAGTCAGATTTTGTTTCTGTTAGAATTTAGGAATCAAGGAGCGGTGTACGTTTAAAAAATTTTATAATACATAATCAATAAAGCCGTTATTAGTGTCGCTATTAAAACACCTTTTGCTCTTAAATCTCGTTTTATTTTTAAAAAACCAAAAAAGGCTACTAGATTTAAAACGGCACCAAGAGCTAATAAACTTCCTACATGACCCTCTGTTACAGCAGCGATATAGGTTTCTTTAATGCTTAATTTTGAAAATATAATTATATATAAAAGTGTTCCGATAGTGTTTGCTATAATTCCTACAACAAAACCAATTAGTATTTCTTTTTTATTCATTAGTTTAATTTCCAGTTATTTATGGTTTGAATGGCGTGATGAGCTGTTAAATCAAATTGAGTGGGTACTACAGAGATAAAGCCATTAGCTAAAGCCCACTCGTCAGTATCTTCGCCTTTATCAAGTAATTCAAACTCACCGGTCAGCCAGTAATACTCTTTTCCAGAAGGACTTATTCTTTTGTCAAATTTTTCTTTCCAATTAGCTCTTGCTTGTCTGCATATTTTAATTCCTTTAAACTCTTTTGTTTCTAATTTAGGAATATTTACATTCAATACCACTCCAGGCGGAATTCCGTTTTCTAGCGCCTCGCGAACAATCTGTTGTATTTGCGCTTTGGCATGGGTAAAATTGGCTTCCCATGTGTAATCACACAATGAAAAACCAATGGCAGGTATGCCTTCAATTCCTGCCTCAATGGCAGCGCTCATAGTGCCAGAGTAAATTACATTTATAGAAGAATTAGATCCATGGTTAATACCACTTACGCATAAATCAGGTTTTCTATCTAAAATTTCTTGTAATGCTAATTTAACGCAATCTGCAGGAGTACCACTACAGCTGTACTCTTCTGTATTCTCGTCATCATCTAAATCAAGTATCATTTTTTTAGAATACAGCAGGTTATCTATAGTGATAGCATGGCCCATACCCGATTGTGGACTATCGGGAGCAACTACCACGACATCACCTAATTCTTTCATGAAGTCAACTAAAGCTCTCAATCCAGGTGCGGTAATTCCGTCATCATTTGTAATTAAAATCAAAGGTTTTTTCATTACATATAATTTATAGCGTAAAAATACGTTTTTCATTAAGATATGCCCGATAAACTGTTTAACAAAAAATTTAGATTGCCAATATTATACTGGCACGGTTTTTTCAGTATCTTAGAGAATTCAATAGGTATTAGCTTAAATCAGTGATGATAATGCTTAGATTGATAAAAAAAATAAGTAGATGAAGAATAAATTAGCCTACGCACTTTTAATGATGCTATTTGCGGTAGCATCGTGCAGTTTTACAAATAAATCATTCGAAAATGATGATAAGGATAAACTTTTATTAGACCTTATTACTTATGTTTTGGAAAAAGGTCATTACGATCCTAAAACTATAGACGATGATTTTTCAGTTGAAGTTTTTGAAGATTTTATCAATGGTTTAGATCCTACGAAAAGATATTTCTTAGAGAGTGATATAAAAGATTTTGAACAGTATAAGTTTCAGATTGATGATCAGATAAAAAACACGGATATTACTTTTTTCAATGCAGTTTACGAACGTTTAATGCTTCGTATGAAAGATGCAAAAGAAATTTATAAAGAAGTTCTTGAAGCTCCTTTTGATTATTCATCAAAAGAAAATATTGATATGGATTATGAGAAGCAAACATTTGTTTCTTCAAGATCAGCTTTAAAAGAACGCTGGAGAAAGCAACTTAAATATGCAACATTGGGTAATTACGACTCTAAAATTAAAGTTGACGAATCTGATAATAAGAAAAAAATAAATTTAAAGGAAGCAGAAAAAGAAGCTCGTGTAGATACAGAAGAAACATTAGATGAGTTTTTCGATTTTGTTTCAGATTTAGAACGTAAAGATTGGTTTGTGCAATACATTAATACTATTGTAGAAGAATTTGATCCACACACCTATTACTTTGCACCAGAAGAAAAAGAAAAGTTTGATACTAGAATGTCTGGTAAATTTGAAGGTATTGGTGCACGATTACAGAAAAAACAAGATGGTGTTAAAATCGTTGAGATTATTTCTGGTGGTCCAGTTTGGAGAGATCGTCAAATTGAAGTAGGAGATGAAATTATTAAAGTAGGACAACATGGAGAGGTTCCTATTAATATTGTTGAAATGCGTTTAGATGATGCCATTAAATTAATCAAAGGCGCTAAAGGGACTATCGTAGATTTAACAATGCGCAAAGTAGATGGTACAACAGAAGTAATCTCAATAACAAGAGATGTTGTAGAAATTGAAGAAACGTTTGCTAAATCTGCTAATATCATAAAAGGAAATGAAAAATTCGGAATTATTAATTTGCCACAATTCTATGTGAGTTTTGATGATTACGAAGGAGAAAGAAATGCAGCATCTGATGTTGCGAAAGAAGTAGAGCGTTTAAAAGAAGAAGGTGCAGAAGGATTAATTTTAGATTTAAGAGATAACGGAGGAGGATCCTTGAAAACAGTTGTTGAAATGGCTGGGTTATTTATTAAAAATGGACCAATAGTTCAAGTGCGTTCTAATGATGATCAGAAAGAAGTTCATGATGATGTTGATGATCGTATTCAATGGGATGGTCCATTAGTTATTTTAGTAAATGAGCTATCTGCTTCTGCTTCTGAGATTTTAGCAGCTGCAATGCAAGATTATAAAAGAGCGGTAGTTATTGGGAGTAAGCAAACTTTTGGTAAAGGAACAGTTCAAAATGTGATTCCTTTAGATCGTATTGTTCGTAGTAACGAGCACGGAGATTTAGGTGCTATAAAATTAACGACCCAAAAATTCTATAGAATTAACGGTGGTTCTACACAACTAGAAGGTGTAAAGTCTGATGTTGTGGTTCCAGATAAATATAGTTACATAGATTTAGGAGAACGTGATCAACAAAATCCATTAGGTTGGGATAAAATAACACCTGCAGATTATACGCCATGGGATGGTCATATAGATTATGAATCTACTATTGCAAATAGTAATAAGCGTATGGCAAAAAATCCTCAAATAAAATTAATTGAGGAGAATGCTAAATGGTTAAAAGAACAACAAAGTGAAACTGTTGTTTCCTTAAATTATATAGATTATAAAGAAGATGAGGCTAAGAGTATAGAGAAGTCTAAATACTTTAAAACACTATCTGATTACGATTCTAAATTAACCTTTGAATCTTTGAAGTATGAAGAAAGCTTATTTACAAAAGATTCTGTTTTAAGACAAAAACGTAAGCGTTGGCATGAAGATCTTGTAAAAGATGTTTATGTTGAGGAAGCAGTAAATGTTTTGGAAGATCTAAAAGGTAATTCTTTAAAAGCAGGTAAAATTGCTAGTGTTAAAGGATAATCGTAACATAAACAAAAAAAAAGCCGTTCATGTGAACGGCTTTTTTTTTTTGTTTAAGAACTGCAGGATAACATAGAGCAGCCTACTTTATTACGGGCCCATTCGGGTCTTTTTGAAAACCATTTTTCAAATTTGGGTTGTTCATCATATGGTTTTTTTAATAGCGTATACAGTTCATCAACTAAACTGTAATCTTTTTCATCAGCTTTATCAATAGCCATTTGCGCCATATAATTTCGCAGAACATATTTTGGGTTGGTGCCATTCATTTTTAGCATTCGCTCTTGATCTGTTATGCTTTCTTTTTGCAATCGCTTTACATATAGATTAAACCAAGCTTTCCATTGCTCTAATGTGTCTTCTTTTAATTCTGCTATACTATAAAATGCAACTTCAATTTTAGATACTGCATCAACTACACTATCATTCTTTGTTATTACACTTAAATTTCTAAAAAATAGTGTCATATCTGTTTCAATGATTTGCAAATTTTCTTCTAAAGTGCTTAGTAATTCCGCATCATCTTCTTCAGTGGTAAAAAGGCCTATTTTTGCCTTCATCATTTCCAGATACTTTACGGCATAGTCATTCTTATACTGTTCTAAAATTTCTTCAAATGGTTCTGCATCTTCAATTAATGGATAAAGCGCATTAGCAAGTTGGTACAAGTTCCATAAGCCAATATTAGGTTGGTTTCCGTAACGGTATCGCTTATGTTGACGATCTGTTGTGTTTGGTGTCCAAGCATCATCATATCCTTCTAGCCAGCCATAAGGGCCATAATCAATAGTTAACCCTAGGATAGACATGTTATCTGTATTCATTACGCCATGAACAAAGCCTACGCGTTGCCAATGAATAATCATCGTTAAGGTTCGTTGGGCTACAGTTTTAAATAATTGGATATACCCCTCTTTGTTGGTGCTTTTAATTTCAGGGAATAATTCTTTTATCGTGTAATCAACTAGGGTTGTAAGTGTTTTATAATCTTGCCTAGAGCTGAATATTTCATAATTTCCGAATCGTAAAAAGCTAGGGGCTACTCTAGTTACTATAGCTCCTTTTTCATAGTCAGGATTACCATTATAAAGCACATCACGTAATACTTGATCTCCAGTCAGGGCTATTGAAAGTGCACGTGTAGTGGGTACACCTAGATGATACATTGCTTCACTGCATAGGTATTCTCGAATAGAAGACCGTAATACGGCTAGGCCATCTGCTGTACGAGAATATGGGGTTTCTCCTGCACCTTTTAATTGCAATGTCCAGCGTTTGTTTTTATGAACTAGTTCGCCTAAGTTTATTGCACGACCATCACCCAGTTGCCCTGCCCAATTTCCAAATTGATGGCCACCATAACACATCGCATAGGGATGAGAATTTTCGCCAATTTTATTTCCGGTAAATAGAAGTAAAAATTCTTCGCTTTTTAACGCTTCATTACTTAAGCCTAATTCTGAGGCCATTTCTTTGGAAGTATGGATTAGTTCCGGTTGAGCTGTTTTCTTTGGGGTCACAAAAGAAAAACATGCACCACTAATTTGCCGTCTAGAGTTTTCTAAAATAGGGTCTTGTGGTAGTGTCTTAGTAAATGTATCTTGAAGTTCAAATTTCATAAATCAGTATACTTATTAAGTTGATGTCTTAGTCGTAATAGAATATACAAAATTAAAGTAACTTGCCAATCTGACTGATGATTATGAAAAATAAAACAATATATTCTCTATTAATGGTAGTATGTCTTGTTGGTTTTTGGCTGTTTGAAAATTTTTATACACCAGATACCTATACAGCTCCAGAAGGAGTAGCACCTAAAGTGAATATTCCTTTTGATTTTCTTCCCAGTTCTACCACAGGAGAAATTGTTCAACATAATTATTTTACGTTGTCTTATAGTGAAAAGCATGAGCAAGCCGAGTGGGTTGCGTATCAATTAGATAGAAATCAACTCACCTATGATGATAGGACGCGTCCTTATTTTATAGAAGATCCTCAAGTGCGTACCAAATCTGCTGATTATAAAAATTACAAACGCTCGGGGTATGATCGAGGGCATCTCTGTCCTGCAGGAGACCGTAGATTTTCTGAATATGCCTATAATGAAACTTTTTATACGAGTAATATAAGTCCGCAAAATCGAGAGTTCAATGCGGGAATTTGGAACGAATTGGAAAATACGGTACGCTATTGGACAAAAAAGTACGATGGGGTGTATGTAATTACGGCGGGGGTTTTAAGTGATGGTCTCGATAGTATTGGAGATGAAGATGTGACCGTGCCTGCTTATTTTTATAAAATAGTAGCAAGAAGAGATGGCGCTGAAATTAAAGCAATTGCCTTCTTATTTAAAAATAAAGAAAGTAAGAGTTCATTAAAAAGCCATGTAGTTACTATTGATAAAATAGAACAAAAAACGGGTATTGATTTTTTTGAAAAATTACCCAATGCTATGGAAGATAAATTTGAAAGTACAGTAATTTTAGAAAATTGGAAGTTCTAGAAACCTTCCTTCAGTCGGTTAGAATCCATTTTTAAAAAGATAAATAATAAAGCTGTAAAACCTAGAAGACCAGAGCCACCATAACTAAAAAAAGGCAAAGGAATACCAATGGTAGGTAGGACCCCTATCACCATTCCTATATTTATAAAATAGTGGACTAAAAGTATTGAAATTACACCATATCCATACATACGGTTAAACGCATTTTTTTGTCTCTCAGAAAGATATACAAGCCTAAGTAGTAGAGTTGTAAATAGAATAATAACTATAGTGGTTCCTAAGAATCCCCATTCTTCGCCTACTGTACTAAAAATATAATCTGTATGTTGTTCTGGTACAAAATCTCCTTTGGTACGGGTACCTTCTAGGAATCCTTTTCCGAAAAATCCTCCTGATTCAATGGCTTTTTCAGATTGGTACGTATTGTAGCCAATTGTTTTTCTTATTTCTTCTAGTTTAGAAGGGTCCTTTTCTAGACTCAGCCAAAGGCTAAAACGGTCTCTATGGCGTTGTTCAAAAACATTTTCGAAAACAAAATTTACGGATAATGAAAAGAGTAGGGTAATGATGTAAACACCCACTACTGGTATTACTGGTATTTTATAAGATTGCTTTTTTAGTAATAAAAAAATGGCCAATATTAAGCCTATGATAATGGCTATCCATATGGTACCAAACATAAGCGTACAAACAAATATTAATATGGTATATAAGCCTATGCCTAAATAGAATTGAGGGACCCCTTCTCTAAAAAGAACGAACACTAAGGAGAAAAACACCAATGCACTCCCGGGATCTGGCTGTGGAATAACGAGTATTGCAGGTATTAAAAGTATTAAAAAAGAATAGAGTTGGTCTTTTCTTCTTCGAATATCTGTTTGAATATCACTAAGGTATTTAGCGACAGCTAAAGCGGTTGCAACTTTTGCTAATTCTGACGGTTGTAAATTAAAAAAACCAAGATTGTACCAAGAAGTAGCTCCGGCAATTGTGGTTCCGAAAACAAAGAGTCCAAGTAAAAGAGCTAAAGAAATAACGTATATTACGCTAGAGAAACGTTCAAAAAAGTTACTCTCTAATGCTAAAATTATGACAATTAGAACGAGGTCTAAGGCTATAAAAATTAGTTGTTTTCCGTAAATTGTGGAGAAGTCAAATATGTTGTCTTGTCCTTCAGAGTAGGTGCTAGAATAGATGTTTATCCAACCAATTGCTATTAGAAGTACAAATATTAAAATAGATAACCAGTCTACTCTTCTTAATAGTCCTTTACCAAACACGCTCGTTAATTATAAATGGTTCACCACTAATTGCTTTAGCATATTCCTTTTCTAAGGTTCTATCTAACATTCTTTTTTCTAAATCTGTTCTAGTAATTTTTCCTTTAATGTATTTTTCTATTAAAAGTGATGCAATATGACCTGCATACCGACCTCCATAATACCCATTTTCAATATATACTGCTACGGCAATTTTAGGGTTATCTACTGGAGCAAAAGCAATAAAAACGGAATGATCGGTAAGTTGTGTTCTTACGCCATCTATTCTTGTGTAATTCTCTACAGTTCCTGTTTTTCCTGCAATATCTATACCGGGTACTTGAACGCCTCTCCCGGTCCCATGCTTATACACATTCGCCATGCCTTGAACAACAGGTTCAAAATGTTTTTTATCTATTGTAGTAAAATGTTGTTCTAGATACTTCTGATTGGTAATTTTTTTCCCTTCTACCTCTTTGAGTACATGTGGAATAATATAATAACCGCGATTGGCAATTGCCGCAGTCATATTAGCTAATTGTAAGGGGGTAACAAGGATTTCTCCTTGACCAATAGCATTTGATATAAAGTAAGAAGATGACCATCTATTATCACCATACATACGGTCATAGGTTTCTTTTGTAGGTATAGATCCGCTTCGGCCTGTAGGGATATCAGATCCTAAGAAATTTCCTAATCCAAAGCTTTCTACATGTTTGTCCCAAACATCCATTCCTTCATCTGTAGTTGGAAATTTTTCAAATATTTTTCTAAATGTACCAGCGAAATAGGCATTACAAGATTTGTAAATTCCCACATCTAAATCTCTTAAGCCACCACCACAGTGGCAACCTCTTTTTTTGTTACCCACATAAAAACCATTATAACATTGGATTTTGGTCTCAGGAGTAATTACGTTTTCTTGTAGCGCTATTAACGCATTTATTGTTTTAAAAGGAGATCCTGGTGAGGTTTGCGCAAGCACAGAACGGTCATAAGTTGGTTGCGCTATAGAATCATTATAGAGTTTGGTGTAGTTCTTAGAGCGTTCGCGGCCAACTAATAAACCAGGGTCGTAGGTAGGACCAGAAATCATAGCTAAAATTTCTCCAGTCGCAGGTTCAATAGCAACAACTCCACCTCGTTTTCCATTCATTAATAATTCTCCATATTCTTGGAGTTTTTTGTCAATCGTAATTTTAATTTCTTTTCCTTGTTCAGGTAAAGTATCTAAAATACCATTTTTGTAAGGCCCTATATCTCTGTTAAATCTATCTTTCTGAATATATTTTACGCCTTTTCTACCTCGGAGGATTTCTTCGTATTGTTTTTCTATACCAGTTCTACCCTTTAACTCTCCAAGTTTGTAGTATGGGTTTTCATTTAGTTCATAATCATTTACCTCTGAAATAAACCCAAATACATTTGCGCCACTATGGGTGTCATAGTATCGTAAAGATCTTTTCTGGATATAAAAACCTTTGTATTTGCGCATTTTCTCTTGTAAACGTGCGTAATCTTTCTTTGATAATTGAGGAACTAATACAGAAGGTAATCTAGGAGAGTAATTTTTTGCTTTCGCAAATTGTTTTAAGAACCTATCTTTTTCTATGCCTAGTAGTTTGCAAAATTCCAAAGTGTCTAACTCTTTAACTTCACGAGGAATAATCATGACATCATATGCCGGCTGATTGGCAACTAATAAATCACCATTACGATCGTATATATAGCCGCGTTCAGGATAATCATAAATTGCTTTTATAGCAGTATCTTTCGTTACTTGCATGGACGAGTGTCTAAACACTTGCAGGTAGGAGAGTCTACCAATGAAGGTTAGGCCTATAAGAATAATGATGGATGATAATAGTATTTTTTTCATTTTTTGATGAAAATCAACAAATTAGAGTCTTCAGTAATTAAAATTTGCTTCAAAATTAGGTAGAATTTCTGTCTAGTTTTCTTTTTTAACACTGAAAAGAGAGCTTATTAAAATGCATAGAAATAAAGAGGCAATACTTACAACAAGTATTTTCTTTAAAATTAGAAGAAAATTATCAAAATTAAAAACTTCTAGGGTAAAGAAAACGGTATGATGTATCACAATTAACAAAGCTATATAAGTTATTTGCTGAATTCGAGGTGCAGACGTTAGTCTGAAACTTTGAAATTCAAAATTTACTCCAAAACAAAAACGCATAATAGTGGGTCTTAGGTATGCTATGGTTAATGTCGCAGCGGTATGAATTGCGAGGGTGTCTGAGAAAACGTCTATAGTGAGTCCTAAGAAAAATGAGATAATAAGAAATATGGCTCTATTTTGCTTTATTGGATACCAATATAAAAACAAGATATAAATCATGGGGTTTATAAAGCCCCAAAAATTAATATTATTAAAAATTAGAACTTGAGCTAAAACAAGCGCAATAAAGCGAACGATATTTATAAAGTAATATTTACTTGCCATTTGTTGTTGCTGATTCTAATTCTTCTAAAGTAACACGATTGGTGTTGTTAATTATATACACATTTTTAAGATTTGACATATCATTAAAAAGTGAAATATTTATGGTATATGAACTTTTTGAAACATCTAAACCAAAACTTTTTATAGTTCCTATAGGTATGTTTTCTGGAAAAATACTAGAGGCAGCTCCAGTTAATATCGTGTCACCAACTTTAATAGGAATACGTCTAGGAATATCAATAAGCTGTACGGTATTAAAATCTTTGGTATCCCAGATTAGGGACCCAAAATTTTCAGTATTTTTTAGCTTGGCATTTAAATTCGATTTTCTATTTAAAATGCTTTGTACTCTTGAAAATTTACCGCTTGTATTTTCTACGATGCCAAGTATTCCGTTTGGGGTGATAACACCCATATCTTGTTGGATGCCGTTTTTAGAGCCCTTATTTAATGTGATGTAATTGTCTAGGTTAGAATAGCTGTTCTTGATAATTTTTGCAGAAATAATGGTATAATCCATTAAAGTACTGTCTATTTTAATACTATTAACAGGTACCTCAGCATTGTAATCTTTGTTGATGATAATACGTCTTAAGCGCATATTTTCATCCACTAATTTCTGATTTTCTTTTTCTAAATAGAAATAAGAAGAAATTCCATTCGAAGTTTTGTAAACGCCACCTGTTAACCAATTTGCTGAATTAAAAAATTTTGATTGGTGGTACGAATGCGATTGAATGGTAAAGGCAAGTGAAATAAATAATAGGAATAAATAAAGGAGCAGATTTTTATTCCGAAATATAAAATTGATAATCTGTTGCATTCACTTTAATTATTTTTGAGTGCGGCAAAACCGTTAAAGCACTTTTGTAATATAGTATTAGAAAAGTGCTCTAAGATTAAGCTATTCGCTATTTAATCAAGATACTTTTGTAGCGTTCAAGATTCTTTAATGCGATTCCTGTTCCACGTACAACTGCTCTTAATGGATCTTCTGCTATATATACGGGTAAATCTGTTTTTTGAGATAGCCTACGGTCTAAACCTCTTAACATAGAACCACCACCTGCTAGGTAAATACCTGTATTGTAAATATCTGCAGCAAGTTCTGGAGGTGTTTGTGATAAGGTTTCCATAACGGCATCTTCTACACGTAAGATAGATTTGTCTAACGCTTTAGCAATTTCTCTATAAGAAATTTGAACTTGTTTTGGTTTCCCTGTCAATAAATCTCTACCTTGAACAGACATTTCATCTGGAGGTGTTTGTAAATCTTCAGTAGCAGAACCTATTGTAATCTTAATATTTTCAGCGGTACTTTCTCCAACATAAAGGTTGTGTTGTGTACGCATGTAATAAATAATGTCATTCGTGAAAACGTCACCTGCAATTTTTACAGATTTATCACAAACAATACCACCCAAAGCAATTACAGCTATTTCTGTAGTACCACCACCTATATCTACAATCATGTTTCCTTTTGGTTGCATAATATCTAAGCCAATACCAATAGCAGCGGCCATAGGTTCATGAATTAAATATACTTCCTTACCATTAACACGTTCTGCAGATTCTTTTACGGCACGCATTTCTACTTCGGTAATACCAGAAGGAATACAAATAACCATTCGCAAGGCAGGAGGGAACCATTTTTTCTTTAAAGCTGGAATGTTCTTAATGAACATATTTATCATCTTTTCAGAAGCATCAAAATCGGCAATTACACCATCTTTAAGAGGGCGTATTGTCTTTATATTTTCATGAGTTTTTCCTTGCATCATGTTGGCTTCTTTACCAACAGCAATTATTTTCCCACTAATTCTATCTCTGGCTACGATAGAAGGGCTATCAACGACAACTTTGTCGTTATGTATTATAAGAGTGTTAGCAGTACCTAAGTCAATAGCTATTTCCTCTGTCAAGAAATCAAAAAATCCCATTTCTATTTATTTGGTTGTGTACTAAAAGTAAGTTTTATCGACGAAAGTAACAAAATTAATGTTTAAAATGACGTGTACCGGTCATTACCATAGAAATTCCATTAGAATTACAGTAATCTACGCTTAATTCGTCTTTTATTGACCCTCCAGGCTGAATTACACTTGAAATTCCGCTGTTGCCCGCAATTTCAACACAATCAGGGAAAGGAAAAAATGCATCACTCGCCATAACGGCACCTTTCAAATCAAAATTAAATGTGTTTGCTTTATGTATCGCTTGGTTAAGGGCATCAACTCTTGATGTTTGTCCTGTTCCGCTAGCAAATAATTGTTTGTTTTTAGCAAGAACGATAGTATTCGATTTTGTATGCTTACATAATTTTGAAGCAAATATTAAATCTTCAACTTCTTGTGCAGTTGGGGCTGTTTTGGTAGCTGTTTTTAAATCGGCCTCAGCATCTGTAATAAGATCTTTACCTTGAACTAAAACACCATTTAAACAGGTGCGAACTGTAGTTTGCGGCAATTCTATTTCGTTTTGAATTAGAATAATTCTGTTTTTCTTTCCTTTTAAAATTTCTAAAGCATCGGCAGCATAGCTAGGAGCAATAACAACTTCGCAAAATAGTTTATGAATTTCTTCGGCTGTAGCCTTATCAATTTCTTTGTTACTAATCAAGACTCCTCCAAATGCAGAGACAGGATCTCCTGCTAAGGCATCTACATAGGCTTGGTGTAAGCTGCTTCTTGAGGCTAAACCACACGCATTATTGTGTTTTAAGATAGCAAATGTAGGTTCGTCATTTTTAAACTCTCCCATTAAATTCACAGCAGCATCAACATCTAGAAGATTGTTGTATGATAATTCTTTTCCATGAAGTTTGTTAAACATTGCATCAAAATCTCCAAAGAAAAAGCCTTTTTGGTGTGGGTTTTCGCCGTAACGTAAAACCTGACCATTAGTTTCGCTAATTTTTAAAACAGTTTCTTGCGCGTCTTTATTAAAATAGTTAAAAATTGCTGTGTCATAATGAGAAGAAACATTGAAAGATTTACCTGCAAAACGCTTACGATCTTCAAGTGTTGTTGTACCCTCATTTGCAGAAATCAACGCTAAAACTTCAGCATAATCTTCCATAGAAGAAACACAAAGTACATCCTTGAAATTTTTAGCAGCTGCACGAATTAAAGAAATACCACCTATATCAATTTTTTCTATAATATCTTGCTCTGATGCACCACTAGCTACTGTTTTTTCAAAAGGATATAAATCAACAATAACAATATCTATTTGCGGAATTTCAAATTCAGCCAATTGTTTTTGGTCATTTTCATTGTCTTGACGATTCAAGATACCTCCAAATACTTTTGGGTGTAATGTTTTTACACGGCCACCTAAAATAGAAGGGTAACTAGTTACATCTTCAACAGGGACTACATCTATGCCTAAATCACGAACAAATTTTTCTGTACCACCAGTAGAATATATGGTAATACCTAGTTCTTGAAATTTTTTAACAATTGGCGCTAAGCCATCTTTGTGAAATACTGAAATTAATGCTGATGTAGCTTTTTTGGTGGTGCTCATTTTTATGTGCTTATGATTAATATCTTAAGCACGCAAAAGTAATTTTTTTGAAGTTAAAAAAGCCTCGATTTTAGCAATAAAAAATATTAAATTTTAAAGAATTTTAGCAACTTCAGCATTTATGAACTCTAAAAAGTGCTCATCATCCTTTGTGAAAGGATCAGGAGTGTTAGAATCAATATCTATTTGACCAATGTTTTCGCCATTTACAAATAGAGGAATTACAATTTCTGCTTTTACGGTAATGCTACAAGCAATATAATTATCTTGGGCTTTAACGTCTGGAACTATAAAGTTTTCATTGCTTACAGCTACTTGGCCGCAAATGCCTTTTCCAAAAGGAATAATGATATGGTCTGTAGGCGCCCCTGCGTATGGCCCTAATTTTAACTCGTTTTTATCTCCGTTTTTAAAATAGAATCCTACCCAGTCATAATGAGGAATGTTCTCTTTAAGTAATTCGCAAATTTGTTGTAGCCTAGCATCAGTTGTAAGCTCGGCGCTATTGGTAATCGTTGTTATTTGTGGAGTTAATGTCTTGAACATTTTTTTTCGGCAAAGATATAGATTAGTTCTTAAAATTTAATTTTGATAGCGACTAAAAAATAGGCGATACGTTTTAGTTGTCGCATATTTTTACAGGAATATTGCACTGGGCAAGTCGCTGTGATCCAGTGTTTGCAGGAACGGCAATGTCATCAGAACCATTATATATAACAGATTCAATAGTTTCGGGTACGTAAATTTGCACGCGTGTTTTTGAGTATCCGGAAGGGAAATATCGAATGTAATATCCGTCTGGGTGTAATGACCATCTGCCACGCTTTATTTCACTATTTGTTACAGGTGCTGCACCTCCTAAAATAGCTAGAGCTTCAAATTCCTCGTACGTGCTAAGTCCTGATTCAAACATACCGCGCATCTTATTTTCAATTTCAATAACCGTTTGTATAGTTGGAGGTGCATGGCTAATTGCTTTCTGTACGGCACTTTCTGGAACAAAACCTATGATGCCTTTATTGAGACTTAATAGTTGTTCTGCGTTTAATAATTTAGAAGCAGTTAATTTTAAAGGAGTACTTAATTTTGAGAATTTAGTTTTGGCTATTATCGCCCATAGTAGTAATTGTACTTCTTGTTGGGCAATCTCTGGGTGTGCTTCGTAATTTTTGAGAATAGCAATAACAATAGCTTCTTTTTTTCCTAAAACAGGGGCGAATAAATATCCATCGCCTTCACTAGGACCATGGGTACCTGCTTTTAGACAAAAGCTCATACCTTCAAATTCATAATACCCTGGTGTTAATTTGTAGTTATTATCAGTATCTCTCGGTTGTAAACAAAGTGCAGAAAAAGTAATTTCGTCTCCAAAATTATCATCAAGGTCTACTGTGGTGTTTGTATCTTCAAAATTAGTAGACACAGGATCTTTGCTCAATTTTTTATAACTCACTTTACCTATAGCGTTGGTAACTTTTTCTTTTGCGGAATCAAATATTCCTTGCGCATGTAAAGTACCTTGGAATAAGATAATTAAACTAAGTAAAGTGATGACTTTTTGATTTTTCATTACAAGTGTTGGTTTTTAAATAGGGCGTTAAATTATATAAAATAAGATAAACTACCCTTTTTGACTGTAAACTAGGTATTTAGCATTAAAAATTAGTTAATGTATTGTCTTATATGATAAGAAGGTATTATTATTTTGTAATTTTGCAGCAATGAAAAAATGGCTTGTAACTATACTGTCAGTAACTATGGCAATTTTGCTATTGGCTTCTACGATTTCGTGGAGGGTAGAGAAGCATTATTGTTTAGGACATCTTATGGATATTGCCTTATTTACAGCTGCGCAAGATTGTGGTATGAATATGGTTTTTCAATCTGATGACAGTAGTGAGCATCTTCAAGATTCAAATTCTTGTTGCGATGATGAAACAATCATTACAGAAGGACAAGATGATTTAGTAGTTCATGATAATGATTTTGATTTAGCACAGCAATTCTTTATCATCGCATACGCCTATTCTTATTTTAATTTATTTGGCAATGGATTAAAAGTGTCACCTTCTTTTGATCACTATCCTCCGCCAATTATCGTCAAAGATATACACGTACTAGACGAGGTTTATTTAATTTGATATTTTATTTATAATTGACTTCATATCATTTAATCTTGCGTTAAACTTGATTTTCTGTAGGTCATTTAGTGTTTTCCTGTTTTTGGATATGACGCTGAATACTGTTTACTCAAATAATTTTTCAAATTTAAACTACAAATGAATAAATATATAAAACTACTTATAGCAGTGCTATTGCCTTTTACCGCTTTTTCTCAAGATAAAGTAGAAGGAATGGTGGTTGATGGTGGCGATGCTAACGCTACTCTAGGCTTGCCAGGTGCTAATATCTATTGGATGAATTCTCAAATAGGTGTGGTGACCGATTTTGATGGGAATTTCTCAATTCCTTATGATGCGCAATACCATAAGTTAATCATTAGTTATGTGGGTTTTGAAACTGATACCTTAACTATAAATAAGCCAAGCATAATTAAACATGTATTGAATCCATCAAACGCTCTTAATGAGGTGGTGGTAAATCAAAAGCGCGATGCGGTGCAGAAAGCCTATTTTAGTTCGCAGAATGTCGTGACTATTAATAGTGCAGAGTTGCTAAAGGCGGCATGTTGTAATTTATCGGAAAGTTTTGAAACAAATCCGGCAATAGATGTCAACTATTCTGATGCTTTAACGGGGACAAAGCAGATACAAATGTTAGGGCTTACTAGTCCTTATTTATTAATAACCCAAGAGAATATTCCAATGGTGCGCGGTGCATCGCAAGCCTACGGGCTAACCTTTACGCCAGGAACTTGGGTAGAAAGTATTCAAATAACCAAAGGGGCGGGGAGTGTTGTAAACGGTTATGAAAGTATTTCTGGGCAAATTAATACAGAGCTTGTAAAACCGCTTACGGATAGTGCAGTTTTTGTAAATGGCTATGCCAACCAAAATGGGCGTTATGAATTGAATACACATTTTAATAGAAAACTGACGGACAAGTGGAGTACAGGCTTGTATATTCATGGAAACAAACGAACACAAAAAGAAGATAATAATAATGACGGGTTTCTAGATGCGCCATTGGCCGATCAAATTAATGTGATGAACCGTTGGCAATACCAAAATCCAGAAAAAGGGTGGATAAGTTTTTTAAATATTCGTTTTTTAAGTGACAATAAACAGTTGGGGCAAACTAATTTTAATCCTTCTCTAGATAAATTTACAACGAATGCGTGGGGTAGCGAGGTGAATACGCGTCGTTTTGATGCCTCAATGAAGTTGGCTTATGTATTTCCGGACTTACCTTTTCAAAATATAAGTTTGCAAACGGCGTATAGTGTTCATAAGCAAGATTCTTATTTTGGGTTTAATACGTATGATATTAACCATGAAAGTATTTATTCTAATTTAATGCTTAATTCTATTATTGGCGATACTCAAAATAAGTTCAAGACTGGATTGGCTTTTGCTTATGATGGATATGATGAATTGGTGCTAACCGATGACTTCTCTAGGGTTGATGCTTCTGTTGGGGCGTTTTTTGAATATAATTATGATAATTTAAATAAGGTAAATTTAACCGCAGGGTTACGGGTAGATACACATAATAGGTTAGGTACTTTTGTAACACCAAGATTTCATATTCGCTATACCCCTTGGGAGAGAGCAAGTTTAAAAGGATCATTTGGTAGGGGAAAAAGGGCTGCCAACATTTTTGCTGAAAATCAGCAGCTTTTTGGCTCTTCGAGAGCTATAAATATTAAAAATGCAGGGGGAGAAATTTATGGTTTGGATCCTGAGGATGCTTGGAATTATGGCGTAAGCTTTTTGCAAGGTTTTACTTTTTTAGATAGACCGGGAAATTTCAGTGTTGATTTTTATAGAACAGATTTTAAAAATCAAATTGTGGTAGATTGGGAGAATCCTCGGGAAATTTCTTTTTATAATCTTGATGGAAAGAGTAGTGCAAGTAGTTTTCAGGTAGAATTAGGTCATAGAATTTTGCCAAATTTAGAACTTAGAACTGCTTATAAATATTATGATGTGAATACCGATTATGAAAGTGGTAATTTACAAAAACCACTACAAGCGCAACATAGGTATTTTGCTAACTTAGGGTATTCTAGTGTAGCGAAAGAAAATGGAACGCAATGGCGTGCAGATTATACGGTGCATGCATTAGGGAAACAGCGCCTGCCAAATACGTCAACTAATGAGGTAGCTAATCAATTAGGAGATTATGCAGCGGCTTACAGCTTAATGAATGCGCAAATAACTAGAGTGTTTTCAAAATCTTTTGAAGTGTATGTGGGTGGAGAAAATTTAACAGATTATACCCAAGATAACCCAGTGCTAGGAGCTGAAGATCCGTTTGGCTCAAATTTTGATACCAGTATTGTGTATGCGCCGATAATGGGGCGTATGTTTTATGCGGGATTTAGATTTAAACTTTAAAAATAATATACTATACTAATACCTATTACTATGAAGAAATTAATTTTAACAGCAGTTGTGGTTTTGATGGCTACGATTAGTTATGCTCAAGACAAGAATAAGAAAATGACTTTTGATGTCAATGGAAAATGTGGAATGTGTAAAGAACGCATTGAACAGGCTGCATTAAGTGTAAAAGGAGTGAAATTTGCTGCTTGGGACATTCCATCACATCAATTATCTCTAATTATTGATGAGCGTAAAACTGATGCTATGAAGATTAAGACAGCAATTATAGCTGTTGGTCATGATACTAAAGAATTGAAAGCAACAGATGAAGCCTACAATAGCGTACATCCTTGTTGTTTATATCGTGATGATAATTCTGATGATTCTGGTCATCATTAAAAAACATACAGTATCTAATACGGATTAAATACTTTTAACTAAAAACGCTCCAATTTTTATTGGAGCGTTTTTTTATTTACGGAAATATTGAAAATTAATGCGCATTTTTTAAGAGATCAAAACTTTTGGCGTTTATGAAATTCATGTATTATGAATTTTATTTTTAAGTGAATCTGTAGTATTAGCGCGTTTATGTTTAGATTTTTAATTTTATCCGCTATGCAGTAAATTAAAGAGTAAAAATTCATCATACTTTAACAGTAATCTAAGATTTACGTATGGTGTATAGGTTATTTTTGACTACCGCTCTAGGTTTCTTTAGTGCTTAAAGATTCTCTGGCGATATACTTAATAATAGCAAATGAATAAAAATTTTAGAGGTCAGTAGCTAACTTCGTATCTTGATACTCAGTAAATATATTAAATTATGGATATTTTCAAGGGTCAAAATCTTCTAGAGTTCTCTGATTGCTTCAAAACGGACAATGATTGCAAAGAATATTTAGCAAATATTAAGTCTAAAACCCCTTTTAAATGTTCTAGATGCAATCATATAGCCTGTCAAACACGTGCTGATTTCTCTAGGCAATGTAATATTTGTAGACATACAGAATCCGCAACAGCAGATACATTATTTCACAAGGTAAAGTTTGGTGTTCGCAAAGCATTTTTTATTTGTTTTGAGATGGCTACAAGCACGAAAAGCTTATCTGCAAGTTATATGGGAGTACGTTACGGAGTAACAGAAAAAACAGCTAGACTTTTTATGCTTAAGGTCAGAGAAGCTATGTCTTCGAGTGGGAATAATCCTATGGACGGAGTTGTTCATGTAGATGAATTTGTTTTAGGGGGCAGAGAAGAAACAAAAGTTGGCAGAAGCTACAATGCTAAGAAAAAGAAGGCGGTTACAGCTGTTCAGCTTACAGAAGATGGAAAGGTAAAAAGAATGTATGCTATGAAAATAGATGATTTTTCAGCACAATCCTTACAATATATTTTTGTCAACCATATCAGCCGAAACGCAAAGATTACTACAGATAAATGGAGAGGCTATAGTCCTATTGCAAAGGCTTACGACATCACACAAATAGAAAGTAATGGAGGGTTAAATTTTAAAGCGCTTCATACAATGATACATCAGGTTAAATCTTGGATAAGAACAACTTATTCTTGGGTTAGTGACAATAATTTAAATAGATATTTCAATGAATTTTGTTTTAGAATAAACAGATCTCAAAGTAAAGCTACAATATTCAATAATCTTATTGTTAAAATGGTCAATAATGATAAAATCAATCAAGCTGAATTAATAAGTAATTAACTACTGACCTCTAAAAAATTTTTTAAAGTTTGTTTTATTAGTCGCTCCAATGTTTATGTATGCTCAAAAGTCTAATGTTTTATTTTTAGACCAACAAAGTGAGGAACCGATTATTGGATTACAAATTTTTTCTGAAAATGGTAGTTTTGTGGCTAATACAAATTCTAAAGGTGTATTTGAGTTGGATATTAAAATGCTGCAACAAGGTGGTGTAAAAAGTATTATAGCTTATAATACAGACTACGTTTCGCTAGAATTTAAACTAAATGAGGTACCTTCTTTAGTGTATTTGAAAAGAAATGAGATGATACAGTTAGATCCCGTTACCGTTTCAGCGCGTAAACTATCTAAATATTTTACTGTAAAAGCTTATTTTAGAAGTTGGAAATTAGAAAATGGAAAGCTAATAAGATATGGAGATGGTCTGGTCAGTTATCGTTTACCTTATGCGGATGTAAGAGATAATTATAGTACAGGTGTCAAGAGTAATTTTAGTGCTTATCGAACATTTAATGCTGATGCCGTTAAGCAAAAATCAAGAATCATAAGGATTGAATTTTTAGGAGATGATTATTTAAATGTTTCTCGCATTCCAAAAAATGATTTGCTTAAAAGTAGACTTTATTATGAAGTAGATTCTATTAAAGATGGCTATGGTGCTATATATAATGAAGGCAAGCGAATAGGATTTGCTAATTTTGATGAAAACAATGTTGCTCAAGAAATTAATGTGCATCGTGCATTTGAAGGGGAGGATTCTGAAAAAATAGTATTTTGGGAAATTTCAGGCAAAAGCACAATGATTGAAAAATGGACTGGTGTTGGTGAGGCTAGGCACCCAAACTACTTATTCAATAATTATAAGAAAGCGGTTAAAGCAAAAGATAAATTTAGTTACATTGAAACAGTTACAGAAATTTTTATAGATGACGCTATCATTGATGGTGATCAAAGGCCCGAAAATTCAAAAAAAGATATAGATGGAGATAGGAGTTTTTATACCACTAACTATTGGGAGGAACTACTGATGAAATATCCACTGCCTAGTGAAATTACATCACAGTTAATTGAAGTTAATGAAAATAAGAATATTTATAAATAGATAGTTTTTCTTTAGTCTAAAACGAAAACAGCTAAAACTTAAAAACGCTCCAATTTTCATTGGAGCGTTTTTTTATTTACCTGTAGTCTTTTGTTACTACATCATTCCTGGCATACCGCCACCCATTGGTGGGCCTGCAGGAGCATCTTCTTTAATATCAATTAAAGCACATTCTGTAGTTAAGATCATACCTGCAACAGAAGCAGCATTTTCCAATGCAACTCTAGTTACTTTCTTAGGATCAATAATACCAGCTTTCATCATATCTGTGTATACTTCAGCTTTAGCATCGTAACCAAAATCTCCTTTGCCTTCTAGTACTTTAGAAACAACAACAGATCCTTCACCACCCGCATTTTCAACGATAGTACGTAATGGAGCCTCAATAGCTCTAGCTACAATTTGCATTCCTGTTTCTTCGTCAGCATTTTCAGCTTTTAAGTTAGCAAGAACAGCTTTTGCGCGAACAAGGGCAACACCACCACCAGCAACGATACCTTCTTCTACAGCAGCTCTAGTTGCATGCAATGCATCATCAACTCTGTCTTTTTTCTCTTTCATCTCAACTTCAGAAGCAGCACCAACATAAAGTACAGCAACACCACCAGAAAGTTTAGCTAAACGTTCTTGTAATTTTTCTTTATCGTAATCAGAAGTTGTAGACTCTATTTGAGCTTTAATTTGATTTACTCTTCCTTTGATATCTTTTGCAACACCAGCACCGTTAACGATAGTTGTATTGTCTTTGTCAATAGATATTTTTTCACAAGTTCCTAGTAAATCTAAAGAAGCATTTTCAAGAGAGAAACCTCTTTCTTCAGAGATTACAGTACCACCTGTTAAGATAGCGATATCTTCAAGCATTGCTTTTCTTCTGTCTCCAAAACCAGGAGCTTTAACAGCAGCAATTTTTAAAGAACCTCTTAATTTATTCACTACTAAAGTAGCTAATGCTTCACCATCAACATCTTCTGCAATAATTAAAAGAGGTTTTCCTGATTGAGCAACTGGCTCTAAAACAGGAAGGATATCTTTCATAGAAGATATTTTCTTGTCAAAAAGTAAAATGTAAGGGTTCTCTAATTCAGAAACCATTTTTTCTGAATCGGTAACGAAGTAAGGAGAAAGGTATCCTCTATCAAACTGCATACCTTCAACAACATCAACATACGTATCTGTTCCTTTGGCTTCTTCAACAGTGATAACACCTTCTTTACCAACTTTTCCGAATGCTTTAGCGATTAGTTCACCAATTGTTTCATCGTTGTTAGCAGAAATAGATGCTACTTGTTTTATTTTATCAGAAGAATCACCTACTTTTTTTGCTTGTTTAGCTAAGTCTTCTACGATAGCCTCAACAGCTTTGTCGATACCTCTTTTTAAATCCATTGGATTAGCACCGGCAGCAACATTTTTTAATCCTTCTTTTACGATTGCTTGTGCTAAAACTGTTGCGGTAGTCGTACCATCACCAGCTAAATCGTTGGTTTTAGAAGCAACTTCTTTAACCATTTGAGCACCCATGTTTTCTAGGGGGTCAAGTAATTCTATTTCTTTTGCAACTGTAACACCATCTTTAGTAACTACAGGAGCTCCAAAAGATTTACTGATGATTACGTTTCTACCTTTAGGTCCTAAAGTTACTTTTACTGCATTTGCAAGTGCATCAACGCCTCTTTTTAGTCCGTCACGTGCATCTATATCAAACTTTATATCTTTTGCCATTTTTAATTTTGTTTTAAGTCCTCCTCAGGAATCTGAGAATTTGTTTAATTAATCGTATAATTTAATTTAGTAGATTTCCGGTTTAAGGGAAATAAAAAAAGTAATTTATATAATCGCTAATATGTCGCTTTCACGCATCATTAAAAAGTCAGTACCTTCTAATTTAAGCTCGGTTCCTGCATATTTACCATAAAGAACGGTGTCACCAATTTTAACGGTAACTAAGTCATCCTTGGTTCCAGGACCAACGGCAACAACTTTCCCTTTTTGAGGTTTTTCTTTTGCAGTATCGGGAATGTAAAGTCCAGAAGCAGTTTTTGTTTCAGCTGCCATTGGTTCAATAAGCACTCTATCTGCCAATGGTTTAATATTAACTTTAGCCATATGATTAAATTTTATTAAATTGTTTTGATTTTATTACTCTATTGATGGCAGAAATTATGCCATTGCTGAATAACTGACACTTTGTAAAACAAAAATGCCAGCTTGTCATCCAAGCTGGCATTTTAAAATATATAATGTCGTGTTACTTATTCCGAATCAGGAGTCGAAATAGGTTCTGGTAATGAATCAGGAACTGTGTTTTCAATGTCACCACCTTGTAAAAGCTTAGAATCTGCTTCTCTGTAATCATCTTTTAAAGAAATATTCGATAAAAGAATTAATACGATAAGTAGTGTCGCAAGAGTCCAAGTACTTTTATCTAAAAAGTCTCCAGTCTTTTTTACTCCACCAACTACTTGGCTACCGCCACCACCTAAAGATGAAGAAAGTCCTCCGCCTTTTGGATTTTGTACCATTATTACCAACATCAATAAAAGACTCACAATGATAATAAGGATTAAGAATATTGTAAACGTGCTCATTTATTTTCTTTTTGTATTTTTTCTACTAACTTTATTTGGCTTGCAAAGAAACTACTTTTTTCTGGATATTTCAAACTTAAAATTTTGTAAGCTTGAATAGCTTTTTTGAACTTCTTTTGTTCCAGATATACTTTAGCTAAAGTGGCAGTCATCAACTCTGTTGTATCTATTTTCATAGGATCGTCAATAGGTGCTAGAACTGCGTTTTTTTCTCCGGGAACTATTTTTGGGTTTTTTTCTATGAATTGATCAATCAAATCAAAGTTTTTCTTCCTCAAAACCTTTTTTGCAGTTGATTTTAAGGGCTCGTTTTTTACTTTATTCTCTTTTTTGTTGTCAATTGAGGCTGTTTTTTCTCTTTCGATGGGTTTTTTAGAGGCTAGTTGCATCCATTCGGTAAAAGAATATTTTTCTTTTTTAGTAAATGGTAATGGACTACCCATCGTTACTTCCACTTCTTTTTTTTTAGCTTCTGCAATCGCTATATCAATTTTTGGGTCTTTTGAAGTAAATAAAGCAGGGTCTAATATTTGTTCTGCATCTTTTGTACTTTGTGGTAGCGCTTTGTCTTCAATAGAGTCATCAAGCAATGGTTTTTTTACTTCTTCAGGAATACTAATAGTTTCATACTCAATTTCTGTATCCGCTAATGTGGCTTGTCTTCCTGAGATACTATTGGCTATACCGTTTTGTAAAAATTCTTTAGAAGTAATAAAATCGAATAAAACATCACGATCTGTGGTGTATGCGGCAGTAACCTTTAATGCGCTATTGTATTTAAAGCTATTTAAATTTTTTAAGCCTTTTAATTGCAAAGCACGTGCAGCTTGAAAGTAAGGGAACTCATCAAGAATATCATCCAATTGATTCGTCTGCACGGGTGAGACCAATTTTTCTGGATGTTGCAAAAGATATGTAAAGTCTGTTACGTTCATAAAATTACCAATCTGCTAATGATGCATTGAAAATATCTTGTGTGATACGCTCAAAAATCTCCTCTAAAGCTGTTGATTTTATAGAGCTATAACTTGTAGTAGCTCCGTAATCATAAAAGAAAGAGAAACGTTGATCAAAATCTACGTCTTCTTTTTTATTGTTAAAGAATCTTACAGTTACCGTCATTGTCAGCCTGTTTTGAGCAGAAGTCTGGTTAGCGGTCGCAGTCATAGGGGTAATTCTAAACTCTGTAATTTCTCCTTCGTATACCAAATCTCCGCCAGAAGAAACTAAATCTAAGCTGGTTTGGTTTAAAATTAAATCTTGTAGTTCTCTAGTAAAATCACGATCTAAACCGGGTTCAAAGGTAGAACCAGGACTTTGAGCGGCATAATTTTGAAATAAGCGTACTTCATAAGTTTTTGCGTCTCCAACATCACCACCAGTAAAATTGTATATGCTGCATCCATTTAAGCTAAGTGCTGTAAATAGTAGTGCAATGAAATAGAATGTTTTTTTCAATTTAGATATTTTTTAAAAATTTAATAGTATTAGTATGTTCGATTATAAATCATACTGCTTAATTTTACGATATAAGGTGCGTTCAGAAATACCCAGTTCTGCCGCCGCAGCTTTTCTTTTACCTTTATTTCGTTCTAGAGATTTGGTAATTAATTCAATCTCTTTTTCTTGTAAAGATAGGGTTTCTTCTACTTCAATTTCCTCAGCAAAATGGTATTTGTCTTCGGCAGCAGTTTTGTTGAAGGTATTTTCAGTTTTGGATTCAGGGAGGTGAAGCATTTCATTTTCATCATGACTATCATGAGAATATTCTTCCTCTTCTTCGTTCTTTCCGTAAATTTTACGAATAAGATTTTCATTGTCCTTCTGTACTTCTTCACTATCATTATTTTTAAGTAATTCTAGGGTCAGTTTTTTAAGGTCATTTAAATCGGCCTTCATGTCAAATAATACTTTGTAAAGTATTTCGCGCTCGTTGCTAAAGTCTCCGTCTTTTTTTTGTTTATCTACGATAGCAGGGAGATTAGAGCCTCCAAAATTTGGCAGATAACCACTTAAGGTTGCTGCAGAAATATTTCTATTTTCTTCAAGGACAGAAGTCTGTTCTGCGATATTTCTTAATTGACGTATATTTCCCGGCCAACGATATTTTAATAAGATTTCTACCGCATTGTCCTCTAGACGGATAGTGGGCATTTTGTATTTTTGGCCAAAATCTGATGCAAATTTTCTAAAAAGTAAATGAATATCTTCTTTGCGTTCTCTCAATGGTGGAATCGCAATTTCAACGGTGCTTAAGCGATAGTATAAATCTTCGCGGAACTTTTCTTTTTTTATAGCTTCAAACATATTAACATTTGTAGCGGCTACGATCCTCACGTTTGTTTTTTGTACTTGTGAAGATCCTACTTTTAAAAATTCACCATTTTCTAACACACGTAGTAAACGAACTTGTGTCGTTAAAGGAAGTTCACCAACTTCATCTAAAAAAATAGTTCCACCATCGGTAACTTCAAAATAACCACTACGAGTAGCTGTTGCACCCGTAAAAGCCCCTTTTTCGTGTCCAAAAAGTTCGCTATCGATAGTGCCTTCTGGTATTGCCCCACAGTTAACAGCAATATATTTAGCATGTTTTCTGTGTGATAAAGAATGGATTATTTTAGGAATAGCTTCTTTTCCAACGCCACTTTCTCCTGTTACTAAAACTGATATATCTGTTGGTGCAACTTGAATTGCTTTTTCTATGGCACGATTAAGCTTTAAATCATTGCCAATGATTTCAAATCGTTGTTTTATTGCTTGTACTGATTCCATTTTAAAATCTTAATTAACTACTAATTCAATTGCCTCGCCAAGTAAAGTAGCAGAGGTGCAATCAGTTATTTTCACATGTACTAAATCACCTATTTTGTAATTTCCTTTTGCAAAAATTACTACGGCATTCTGGGAATTTCTTCCCATCCAATCTTGATCAGATTTTTTTGAGGAACCTTCAATTAGTACTTCTTCAGTTTTTCCTAAATGTTCTCTAGTTTTAATATGGCCATTTTCTCTTTGTACGGCTATTATTTCTGCTAATCGTCTCTTTTTAGTTTCCTCAGGAACGTCATCTTCTAGCTTCCTAGCGGCCATTGTTCCTGGGCGTTCCGAATAGGAATACATATACCCAAAATCATATTGAACGCGTTTAAGAACATCAATTGTGGCTTGGTGGTCTTCTTCAGTTTCTGTAGGGAAACCAGAAATCATATCTTGAGATATAGCACAATCTGGTAAAATTCTTCTGATATTATCAATAAGAGTTATATATTCTTCAATGGTATGTAAGCGGTTCATTTCTTTTAAAATACGATTGCTACCACTTTGTACCGGTAAATGTATGTGGTTGCAAATGTTTTTATGTTTTGCTACAGTTTCAATAACATCAAGAGTCATATCTTGAGGGTTAGATGTAGAAAAGCGAATTCTCATTTTTGGGAATTTCTTTGCAACGGTATCTAGTAAGGAGGAAAAATTTACCGCAGTAGCTTTTTGCATATCGGTAGCTTTTTCAAACTCTTTCTTTAGGCCTCCTCCGTACCATAAATAACTATCTACGTTTTGGCCTAAGAGTGTAACCTCTTTAAAATTACTATCGTGGAGATCTTGAATTTCTTTGAGAATTGATTGTGGTTCACGACTACGCTCTCTACCTCTAGTAAAAGGAACAACGCAAAAGGTACACATGTTATCACAACCTCTAGTAATAGAAACAAATGCACTAACACCATTGGTTTGTAAACGAACAGGACTGATGTCTCCGTAAGTTTCATCTTTTGATAAAATAACATTTACAGCATCTCTACCTTCGTCAATCTCTTTAATTAAATTAGGTAAATCTTTATAGGCATCTGGGCCTACAACCATATCTACAATTTTTTCTTCTTCAAGAAATTTACTCTTTAAGCGTTCTGCCATACAGCCTAGAACACCAACTTTCATGTGTGGGCGTGTTTTTTTTACGGCATTAAATTTTTCTAAACGTTTGCGAACGGTAAGTTCTGCTTTTTCTCGAATAGAACATGTGTTTACTAAAACAAGATCTGCTTCTTCTAAAATTTGAGTGGTATTAAAACCTTCTTTGGCGAGAATGGATGCAACCACCTCGCTGTCGGAAAAATTCATGGCGCAACCATAACTTTCAATATATAGTTTGCGACCATTTCCAGTAATTTTATCAAGAGCAACAGCTTGCCCTTGGTTTTCTTCATTAATAATTTTCTCCATGTACTATGATAATCAACAGAATGATTTATTAGGACAGCAAAGATAAGATTTTTAGATACGTTCTGTCATATTGGCAGTTAAAAATTAGTGAAATTTGTAATCTAGATTTATTTCATCAATTTTAACCCTCCATAAAATTGGGGATTTCAAGATGAAGAAAGAAGAAAATGGGTCGGTTAAGAAACGATGGCCGACTATAGATGTAATGCGTCAAATTTATGAAAAGCATTTGTGGGGAGGAGAGAAGGCCGATTTTTATTCAGGAGATGGCTCTCATCTAGGAGTTATAGTGGATCCTTATATAAAGGAAGTGTCCGTTTTTTTAAAGTCTTTTAAGAAGCCTCTTGTTATCTGTGATGTTGGTTGTGGAGATTTTAATATCGGACGCCAATTAGTAGAATTTTCAGAGAAATATTTTGCTGTAGATATTGTTTCAGCTTTAATTGAAAGAAATAAAATAAAATTTAAAAATGATAAATTGGTATTCCAATGTTTAGATATCTGTAATGATGATCTGCCGAAAGCAGATTGTATTTTTGTTCGACAAGTATTACAACATCTTTCAAATATTGAAATTCAGTCATTTTTAACTCAGCTTAAAAATTATACCTATTGTATTGTTACAGAGCATATCCCTAATGGACATTATGAACCTAATGTGGATGTGGTTACCAGTATGGGGAACCGATTAAAGAAAAAAAGTGGGGTAGATCTTATGGCGCACCCTTTTAACTTTAAACCTATAGCTTCTTATGAGTTGTTGCGGATTGTTTTAGATGATGAAAGTTGTATTCAAACTATGGTTTATCAGAATTTCTAATCTTTTTCGCAACCATTCTAATAAATAACCAATTGAAAACGAACCATTCATGAAATATTTTTTTATTGCCTTGTTTTTTTTGTCGACTCTAGGATTTATTTCTTGTGATACTAAAGATGATGAAAAGTATGCGGATTATATAGTTGCGAAACCTTTGACTATATCTAAAGAAGATTTTAAAAACGGAGTAACTGTTTTACCTCCTAAATTTATTGAAGAATCGGGCAAAATCTATGCGTATGAGAGTTTTATTTTTATTAATGATACATATCAAGGAGTTCATGTAATTGATAATAAGGACCCAAAGAATCCTAAGAGAATTGCCTATATAAAAATTCCTGGAAATGTTGATATTTCTGTTAAGGGTAATTATTTGTTTGCAGATAGTTTGAGTGATTTAGTGGTCATAGATTTTTCAAATTTAGCAAATATTCATGTGGTAAATAGGTTAGAGGGTGTTTTGAGAAACAATGGGGTTTGGCCTGTAGCAGATTTTTATGAATATGACGATATAGACTATGAAAATGAAATAGTTTTAGGTTGGGAAACAGTTTCGGAACCTAGATTAATATCAGAATATGAGGAGCGTTTTAGTAGTGGAGGTGAGATATTCGATATGGTTTCTAACAATGCCGCTGTAGGGCAGGGTGGTTCTCTAGCACGTTTTAAAATTGTAAACGATTATTTGTATGCAGTGGATAGTCATACGATTAATGTCTTTGATATTTCTAATTTAGAAAACCCGAAAGATTTAGAAGATGTTTACGCAGGTTTTGATATTGAGACCATTTTTAATCGCAATCAATATTTGTTTTTAGGAAGTAAGAGTGGTATGTATATCTATGATATTTCTTCGCCAAGTACGCCGCAATTTGTTTCAGAATTTCAACATGGTACCGCTTGTGATCCTGTTGTTGTAGATGATAAATATGCTTATGTAACACTACGCGGAGGTAATTCTTGTGGTGCTACAGAGAGCGGATTGTTTGTTATAGATATTCAAGATATTAAAAATCCGATACTTTTAAAATCTTATGCGATGGAAGAACCGTATGGTTTAGGCTTAAAAGATAACCTGCTATTTGTATGTGATGGAAAGGCAGGATTAAAGGTATATGATAAAACAGATGTTGAGAATTTGGAAGCGCTTAATCACTTTGAAAACATCGTAACTTTTGATGTTATTCCGCTGGAAAATAGCCTTTTAATTGTTGGAGATGGTTTTTTGTATCAGTATCAATATCAAGAGCGTTCTATAGCATTGTTAAGCACACTTTCTTTGTAGTAATATTTTTAAAAAGGCTTCTTTTTTTTATTGAAAAGGAGGTGCCTATAACGTGTTTTTAAATGCTTTTATACGGCTAAATATCACCTATATAGTAAGGATACCGCGTAAAATAAAAAAATTGGTATACTTTTGTAAGACCAAAAACTAGTCAATGGCAAAGAATTTAGTAATCGTAGAGTCTCCTGCAAAAGCAAAAACAATAGAGAAATTTTTAGGAAAGGACTTCAAGGTAGAATCCAGTTTTGGTCATATAGCCGACTTACCTTCTAAGGAATTAGGGGTAGATGTTGAAAATGATTTTGAAGCAAAATATATAGTAAGTAAAGACAAAGAAGCTTTAGTTAAAAAACTTAAAGATTTAGCAAAAAAAGCAGACACTATATGGTTAGCAAGTGATGAGGATCGAGAAGGGGAAGCTATTTCATGGCACTTAGAACAAGAACTAAAGTTAGACAAAAGTAAAACCAAACGGATTGTTTTTAATAGTATTACAAAATCTGCAATACAAAAAGCAATTGAAAACCCTAGAGAGATTAATTATGATCTTGTAAATGCACAACAAGCAAGAAGGGTTTTAGATAGATTAGTAGGGTATGAACTTTCTCCTGTGTTATGGAAAAAAATAAAACCAGGACTTTCAGCGGGTAGAGTTCAGTCTGTAGCGGTACGTTTAATTGTAGAACGTGAGAGAGATATAGAAGGGTTTACTCCAGAAGCTTCATTTAAAATTACAGCACAGTTTAAAACAAACGAAGGCAGTATATTCTCAGCAAAACTCAATAAGACATTTGCAACGAAAGAGGAAGCTGAGGCTTTTTTAAAGGAGAATATGAAAGGTAAATTTGCCGTAGCAAGTTTAGATAAAAAACCAGCAAAAAAATCTCCAGCAGCACCATTTACGACATCAACCTTACAACAAGAAGCATCTCGTAAATTATATTTTTCAGTAGGTAGAACCATGCAAGTTGCACAACGTTTGTACGAAGCAGGTTTAATAACTTATATGAGAACAGATAGTGTAAACTTGTCTAAAGAAGCACTTGATGAAGCAAAGGCTGCAATTGTAGAAAATTACGGAAAAGAGTATAGTAATTCACGTAATTTTAAAGGAAAAAGTAAGGGAGCTCAAGAAGCGCATGAGGCTATTAGGCCAACCGATATGAAGCTCCAGAATGTTTCATTGGAGCGCGATCAAGAAAAATTATACGAACTTATTTGGAAACGTACCCTTGCTTCTCAAATGAGTGACGCTCAATTAGAACGAACTAATGTAAAAATTAGTTGTTCTGGTCATAACCAAGAGTTCACAGCAAACGGAGAGGTTATTAAGTTTGACGGTTTTCTTAAAGTTTATATGGAAGACGTAGATGATGAAGATGCGGCAGAAGAGCAAGAAGGAATGCTTCCGGCAATGAAAAAAGGCGAGGCGTTGACTAATAATTATATTACGGCTACAGAACGTTTTAGCAGACCTCCATATCGTTTTACAGAAGCATCTTTAGTTAAGAAGTTAGAAGAATTAGGTATCGGTAGACCATCTACTTATGCCCCGACAATTTCTACCGTTCAAAATAGAGGCTATGTAGAAAAAGGAACCATAGAAGGTGTAGAACGTAAATATGTGCAATTAGTATTAGAGAATAATGCAGTTGCTACTAATGATCTAACAGAAAATGTAGGTTCTGATAAAGGTAAATTGGTGCCTACTGATATTGGTATGATTGTTACGGACTTTTTAGTAAGTCACTTTTCTGGAATTATGGAATATAATTTCACGGCTAAAGTAGAAGAAGATTTTGATGAAATAGCTGAAGGGAAAGAAGATTGGAAAAAAGTGATGAAGAACTTTTATAAAGATTTTCATCCAAAAGTAATAGATGTAGAAGAGAATGCTGACAGGGCTAGTGGTGAACGTATTTTAGGTACGGATCCAAAATCTGGAAGGCAAGTATTGGTGCGTTTAGGTCGTTTTGGTCCTATGGTTCAAATTGGTTCCTCTGAGGAGGAAGAAAAGCCGGTATTCGCTAGTTTATTGCCAGAGCAATCTTTAAATACGATAACTTTTGACGAAGCTATGGAGCTTTTTACGCTGCCTAGAACATTAGGAGAGTATAAAGGAGAAGAGGTTTTAGCAAACGTAGGTAGATTTGGACCCTATGTTAAATTTGGTGAAAAGTTTATTTCACTAGATAAAGGGGAAAGTGCTTTTGATGTAGTGTTTGAAAGAGCAGTAGAACTCATTATAGCAAAAGAGAAAGCAGATGCACCCGTGGCTCATTATGAGGATAAAGAGGTAACTAAAGGAACGGGTCGTTTTGGTCCTTTTATAAAATGGGACGGAATGTTTATCAATGTCAATAAAAAATATGACTTTGATAACCTGACTAATGATGATATTATTGAACTTATCGAGACAAAGAAGCAGAAAGAAATTGATAAGGTTATACATGATTGGAAAGAAGAAGGCATTCGTGTAGAAAAAGCACGTTGGGGTAGACATAATGTTCTTAAAGGCAAAATAAAAGTAGAATTATCAAAAGAAGTTGATGCTACAAAGATTACTCTTGAAGAAGCACAGGCCATGATAGAAAAGAAAACGCCTAAGAAAAAAGCGAAAGCTGCTCCAAAGAAAAAAGCCGCACCTAAGAAGAAAGCGGCGCCAAAGAAAAAGGCGAAATAAACTCATATTTATGATTTTTTAAGGCTACACCTTCTTGAAACGTACTTTTATTACGTCAATTCAAGAAGGTGTATTATATTTGAGTCAATAATTTTATAGTAACCCTCAAAACCTTCAGTTTTTAATGGCATTTGATTTTTTAGTTCCTGTTGATGATAAATTAGTAGCACATTGCGAATTACTTCCAGCACAAGCTTTAGGGAATAAAATTCATAAACACACAGATCGTAAAGGTTTACCTGTACTGGCTAATGCTTCGTTTGCTATTATTGGTGTAAACGAGTCTAGAAATGCTTTTGAGAAGAAAGCAGAAACCCTAAACCTATTTGAAGTTAGGCGCCAGTTGTATAAATTGATGGTGGGTAATTGGAATAGCACCATAGTAGATTTAGGTGATATTCATGCAGGGGAAGCGGTTGCAGATACCTACTTTGTTGTTAAAGAGATCGTAGCCGAGCTCATTGAAGAAGATGTTGTGGCTATAATCATAGGAGCAACACAAGATATTACGTACCCATCTTATAGAGCTTTTGATGGGTTGCGAAACATGGTAAATCTAGTTGCAGTAGATAGTCGTTTTGACTTTGGTGATGCTAATGAACTTATTTCATCACACTCTTATTTGAGTAAAATAATTGCTGATAAACCAAATAACCTTTTTAATTTTTCCAATATTGGGTATCAAAGTTATTTTTGTGCGCAAGAAGAAATAGATTTAATGGAGCATCTTTTCTTTGATGCTTATCGTTTAGGAGAAATCTCGGCAAATATTACGTTAGCAGAGCCTATTTTACGAAATGCTAATATAGTAAGCGTAGATTTACGCTCTATCAAAGCTAGTGAGATCTCTATGTCAGAGAATTTTTCGCCCAATGGTTTTACTGGAAAAGAAATTTGTGCTATCGCTCGTTATGCAGGGATTAGTGATAAAGTAAATATTTTTGGAATTTACGAAGGAGAGAATACACCGCAATCTTTTCAGCTTACTGCACAAATTATTTGGTATTTTATAGAAGGCCATAACTATAGGGTAAAAGAATCTCCTTTGGTTAAAAGCGAAGACTTTACAAAGTTTATTGTGCCAACAGACGAGGAGGATTTAATATTTCATAAAAGTAATCTTACCAATAGATGGTGGGTAGAGGTGCCAACAATTTTGGCGGCACATAATAAATCAAATATACCAGCGTTATTATCTTGCATGGAGCAGGACTATTTTGATGCATGCAATCAAATTATTCCTGAACGATGGTTTAAAGCTTATAAAAAGGGCTTTAATTAAAATAAAAAAAGTAAAGGATAATACAATTGACACAATATTTTAATCAAAACGAAGTTTTAGAGAATAATAAAAGTGTTTTTAAATTACAGTCTTAATCGAAATTTAACCTAAGTATGAAGAAGCTATTGTTATCATCTATAGCGTTTGTTGTTTTACTCAGTAGTTGTGGGTCTAAAACAAAAGGAGAACTAGTTGGTGTCCAAGGAAAAAAATGGTACCCAGAAAAGCCTCATGGTATGGAGTTAATCCCTCAGGGATCCTATATTATGGGTAAGAGTGAAGAAGATCAGGCTAAAGTTCTCAACGCGCCAACCAAAACTGTTACTGTACGCTCTTTCTATATGGACGACACAGAAATTACGAACAGCGAATACCGCCAATTCGTAGAGTGGGTACGAGACTCCATCGTAAGAACTAAATTGGCCATCTTAGCAGATGAGTTAGGTCTAGGTCCAGATGACGGAGGTGTTGGAGATTATGCATTTAAAGATGCAGATACCACTAGATTATCTGCATATGATAAGTATATGCTTGATAATTACTCAGGAATGGGTGCTACTGGATATGAAGGTAGAGGCTTAAACTTTGACCAAGATTTAGTTTGGGAGACCTCAGAATATCCAGATGAATATTATGTTGAGGTAATGGATAAATTGTACATTTCTGAAGAAGAATCGTATAATGGCCAACGTACCATTGATGTTACACAATTGAAGTATAAATATTCTTGGATGGATATTGAAGCAGCTGCACGTGCAAAAGGTAAAGGCAGTAGAAAAGACTTCATTAAACAAGAAGAATTAGAAATATACCCAGATACAACGGTTTGGATTAGAGATTTTGAATACTCGTATAACGAACCAATGCACAACGATTATTTCTGGCATGATGCGTATAGCGAATATCCTGTAGTAGGTGTTAGCTGGAAGCAAGCTAAAGCGTTTTGTAACTGGAGAACTAAGTTTAAGAACGATGATCAAAAATCTAAAGGAGCGCAGTTTGTAAATCAATTTAGATTGCCAACAGAAGCAGAATGGGAATATGCTGCAAGAGGTGGTATAGAAAGTGGAACATATCCATGGGGTGGACCTTATGTTATAAGTGACACAGGTTGCTTTATGGCAAACTTTAAACCACAACGAGGAGATTATGCCGCAGATACAGCATTATATACTGTAGAAGCTAAATCTTTTGAGCCAAATGATTATAACTTATATAATATGGCAGGAAACGTATCTGAATGGACAGATTCTAGTTATGATCCTAACTCTTACGAATATGTTTCAACTATGAACCCAAATGCTGGTTCATCACAAAATGCAAGAAAAGTTATCCGTGGAGGGTCTTGGAAAGATGTTGCTTATTTCCTACAGGTAAGTACAAGAGATTACGAATACCAAGATTCAGCACGTAGTTATATCGGATTCAGAACAGTACAAGATTATATGGGAGTTGAAGAAAACAAGCCCTTAAACAAGTAATATATTTTTACCTAAAGTCGAATCAAATTGAAACCAAATCGTTATTATTAACATTAACCTGAAATTAAATTAAAATTATGGCACAGTCAAAAGCAACAAAGAAATTATTTAACATGGCCTATGGGCTTGGAGCATCAATCGTAATTATAGGTGCATTATTCAAAATTTTACACTGGGAACTTGGCCCATTAAATGGTGGTATTCTACTAGCTATTGGTCTTATTACAGAGGCGCTTATTTTTGCAATTAGTGCATTTGAACCTTTAGATGACGAATATGATTGGTCATTAGTATATCCTGAGTTAGTAGGTGGTGAAGGTGTAGCAAAAGCGAATAGTGTTGCTGCTGATATTCAAGAATCAGAAGCTTCATTATCTAAAAAATTAGATGATTTATTAAAAGAAGCTGGCGTAGACGCAAGCTTAATGGAAAGTTTAGGAACTAGCATTAGAAACTTTGAGGGTGCTGCTAAAGGTATCGCTCCTACTGTAGATGCTATGGAATCTACTCGTAAGTATTCTGATGAAATGGTACAAGCTGCTTCTCAAATGGAATCATTAAATAGCTTATATAAAGTACAGTTAGAAAGTGCAAGCAAACAAGCTTCAATCAATGAAGAAGTTGTACAAAATTCTACTGCTTTAAAAGATCAAATGGCATCTTTATCAACAAACTTATCTTCTCTTAATGGAGTGTACGGAGGTATGTTATCTGCAATGACAAGAAACTAATTAGTTTTAGTAATAACCAAACCCCAAATATTAACTAAAATTTAATTAGAAAAAAACATGGCAGGAGGAAAACAGTCACCACGTCAGAAAATGGTTAACTTAATGTACTTAGTGTTCATTTGTATGTTAGCCCTGAATATGAGTAAAGAAGTTCTAGCGGCATTCGGTCTTATGAATGAGAAGATGGAAGTTTCTAACCAGAAAACTTCAGATAATAATTTAGCATTCTTAGATGGTCTTGAAACAAAGGCTTCAGAAGATGCAGCTAAATATGCTGAAGATTTCAAGAAAGCACAATCAGTACAAAAATTATCTCAAGAGTATTATGATTATTTAGAAGCTCTTAAGAAAGGTATGACTGTAGGTGTTGAAGACCCTAAGGATTATCAAGTAATGGATAAATCTGACTTTTTAGATCAAAAATTCTTCGCAGGAGATAATTTGGCAGAAGGTGGTAAAGAATTCATGAAAAGAATTGAAGAGTACCGTACTAAAGTTTCTGTATTGGTACCAGCGAAATTGAAATCTTCAGTTATTGCTAGATTTGAAACAGGCGATGCTAATGGTAAAGTAGAAAAGAAAGATAAAACAAAGCAAGATTGGTTAAACTATCATTATGAAGGTTTTCCTTTAATAGCTTCTTTAACTAAAATAACAGCGTTACAAGCTGATATTAAGTCAACAGAAGAAGATGCTTTAAAATCTATGTTGGAAGGTAACTTAACAGATCAAGTTTCTTTAACAAACTTTAAAACTTCTCTTTTTGGATCTAAATCTGCTTTTTATTCTGGAGAAAAATATGATGGTAAAATTATCATTAGTAAAACAGATAACTCTTCTACACCTGTTAGAGCAGAACTAACTCTTGATGGTAAGAAGTTAACAGCAGATACAGATTACAAACTTGAAGCTGGTGGTGTTAAAATGTTGATCAATACGGGTAACCCAGGAGATCACGTAGTAGCAGGTACAATTTTCTTTATGCAAGATGGTACAGAAGTTCCAGTAGAAGTAAATAATTCTTTTGCTACTATTTCTAAGCCTAATGCAGCGTTAATTGCAGCAGATAAGATGAATGTAGTGTATCGTGGTGTTGCTAACCCAATGACCATTTCTATACCAGGTATTCCTGATAATAAAGTTAGTGCTTCTGCTCCTGGATTATCTAAGAGATCTGGAAGTCAGTATGTTATGAACCCTAGTACAGGTAGAGAGGTTACAATTATGGCTTCAGGAACATTACCAGATGGTTCTAGAATAAATACACCAGCTAAATTTAGAATTAAAGATATTCCTAGACCAAATGGTACAATTAGAGGAGAAACTAACACTGCTAAAATGCCTAGAACTAACTTAGAAATATCTACTGTTGGTGCATTATTAGAAGATTTTGATTTTGATTTAAATCTTGCTGTAAGTGGATTCAAATTTAAAGTTCCTGGTCAACCAACGGTGGTAGTTAGAGGTAATAAATTGAATGGTGCTGCGAAGTCTGCTTTAAAAAGAGCTGGCCGTGGAGATGCTGTTCAGATATTCGATATCGAAGCTTATATAACAAATAACAAGTCTTACAGGTTGAAAAAAGTATCACCAGTAGTGGTTGAACTTACTAACTAGTAATAAAATTTATTGAAAAGCGTTATAAGTTTATAAGAACGTAGTTTCTAAACGACTTATAACGAATTTCAGTAAAGGTGTAAAAACAAATAAATTTTTAAAAATGAATTGGAAAAATGTTTTATTAATTGGTGCGGTAACTTTATTGCCAATATCAATGGTGGCTCAGGCAAATATATTAAATGCCAAAAAACCTGAAGAGATAGGTAAGAAAACAGATTCTCAAATAGAGAACGATAATGACGCTCCTTTAGAATACGGTTATGTTGATGATAGAGATATTCTATGGTCAAAAACAGTATGGGAGGTTATCGATTTAGATGAGAGAGTAAACTTTCCTTTATACTATCCAGTTGATACTGTAAATATTGGTTCTGATAGAAGATCTTTGTATGATGTTTTAATTAAAAACATTAAAAACGGTAAAATTAAAGATATCTACGCAGATTCTTATTTTACGGAGAAAAGAGAATTCTCTGACTTAGAAGCTACCATGCAAAAAATTGATACAACCGATTACGGTTACGAGCAATATAATGCAGGTGAGCAAGTGTCTCCAGAATATGTTAACAGAAGAGATTTAGCAGCAGCTGATTTAGAAGAATACTTAATAAAAGGTATTTGGTATTTTGATAAGCGTCAAGGTGAATTAAAATACAGACTTTTAGGTATTGCTCCAAGAGCTCCAGATGTTAACTTTATTGATGATGAATCTATGGATCAAGAAGAAAACAAAGTTGCATTGTTTTGGGTATGGTACCCAAGTGCAAGACAAATTCTTCATGAAGCCAAAGTATTTAATCAACGAAACTCTGCACAGCCTATATCTTTTGATATGTTGTTAAATGCAAGAAGATTTAATGCAACAATTTATAAAGAAGATAACGTGTTTGGTGATCGTGCCATTAAAGATTATATTTCAGATAACTCTTTATTCCAATTACTAGAATCTAATCGTATCAAAGAAACAATTAGAGATAAGGAACAGGATATGTGGAGTTACTAATTTAAAAATTCCAATTCAATATAAAACAAAAAAGTCTTAGCCATTGGTTAAGGCTTTTTTTTATGCCAATTAGCTACCTTTGCGGTATGATAGATTATTTAATCGTAGGCCTTGGGTTGGCGGGTATTTCTTTTTGTGAACAACTTGAGGGGAATTCCAAAACATACCGTGTAATTGCAGATAAATCACAAACGTCATCAGTTGTCGCTGGTGGTTTGTATAACCCAGTAATATTAAAACGTTTTACGCTTGCTTGGAATGCTAAAGAACAACTTGAACAAGCTTTGCCTTTTTATGAAAAATTATCAAAGAAACTTCAAGTTCAGCTAGATTTTAAAATTCCTGTGTTACGAAGGTTTGCATCTATTGAAGAGCAAAATATGTGGTTTGAAGCTTCAGATAAACCACAACTCAACTACTTCCTATCGACTACAATTAAAAAAAACAATAATGTAAGTGTTGATGCTCCATTTGGTTATGGGGAAGTACGGCATACCGGAAGAATAGATACCAAGGTGTTGTTAGTAAATTATGAAAGGTATCTTTTAGAGAAGGAATTACTGCAGCAAGAAACTTTTGATTATACTTGCCTTGAAATAAACGAAGATGCTATTACGTATAAAGGAGTAACTGCTAAAAAAATTATTTTTGCTACAGGCTTTGGTTTAACTGATAATCCGTTTTTTAACTATTTGCCGCTCAATGGTACTAAGGGAGAGTTATTGACCATAAAAGCACCAGCCTTAAAAGAAGAAAATGTAATAAAATCTTCGGTTTTTATTATCCCATTAGGATCAGATTTATATAGGGTAGGGGCTACTTATAAATGGAAAGATAAAACCAATTTACCTACAGAAGAATCTAAGCTTGAGTTATTAGAAAAACTAGATACTTTTTTAAACTGTGCTTATGAAGTTGTAGATCATGTTGCAGGGATAAGGCCAACGGTAGCAGATCGCAGACCTTTAGTAGGGCAACACCCTGATGAAAAAAAATTATTCATTTTAAATGGGTTTGGATCTAGAGGAGTAATGATTGCCCCAACGGCATCGGCATCCTTATACCAATTTATAGAAAATAAGGAAGCTATTCACCCAGAGATGAATATAGCACGTTTTACAAAAAAATACTATCAGAAAAAATAAGGAGTTTATTTAAAGGGTCTCTTTTTTTGATTCATTTTTAACGGCATTAGGTTCGTAGCTAATAAAGATATTAATCCAGATATTACGGCTTAAGCGCATAATGAGTGGCATAAATACAACTAGTGTTCCCATGATCGTGAAAAAACTTGTTTTTAAACTAGTTCCAATGAATAAAAAAGTAATTACAAATGCAGCTACCGCAAAAGCAATTCCTACACCATAACTTACGTACATTGCGCCATAAAAAAATGAAGGTTCTATTTTGTATTTTGTACCGCAATTTGAACAACGCTCGTGCATTTTAAAAATTTTGGTCATATGATAGGGGTTTTTATCCAAATACATGCTTTCATTTTGGCATTTGGGACAAGTTCCTGTTAAAATACTGTAGAGTTTGTTTCCTTTTTTTAACATTTGCAAAAGTTTTAGCAAAAATAAGATTTTAGGAAGTCTTCTTATGTAACTAAAGTCACAAAAAACTAACAAAGAAAAATAAATACAATAAATGCTTAATATTCATAATCTTTCTGTTTCATTCGCTGGCGAATATCTATTTGAAGAAATTTCATTTCGCTTAAATACTGGCGATAGAGTTGGCCTAATAGGTAAAAATGGAGCAGGAAAATCTACCTTGTTAAAACTCTTGTCTAAAGAAATGCAACCAGATACAGGGATTATAGCTTCAGATAAAGAAGTTCGTATCGGTTTTTTAAAGCAAGATTTAGATTTTGAACTGGGCAGAACTGTTTTAGAAGAATCATATCAAGCATTTGAGGAAATTATAGCTTTAGAAAAACAATTAGAGTACACCAACCAGCAGCTTGCAGAACGTACCGATTATGAAAGTGATGGGTATACCAAGCTTATTGAAGATTTGAGTGATATAACCCATCACTATGAAATTTTAGGAGGGTATAACTACCAGGGAGAAACAGAAAAAATATTATTAGGATTAGGTTTTAAAAGAGAAGATTTTGACAAATTCACCGATACGTTTTCAGGAGGATGGCGTATGCGGATAGAATTAGCGAAATTATTACTTCAGAATAACGATGTTTTGCTTTTAGATGAGCCTACCAACCACTTAGATATTGAATCTATTATTTGGTTAGAACAATTTTTAAGATCTAGCTCAAGTGCCGTAGCAATTGTATCGCATGATAAAATGTTCTTAGATAATGTTACGAACAGAACTATAGAGATTTCTTTAGGGAGAATTTACGATTATAATAAACCATATTCAGAGTTTTTAGTGCTTCGTAAAGAGATCCAAGAGCAACAATTAAGTGCGCAAAGAAATCAGGAAAAACAAATACAACAGACAGAAAAGTTAATTGAGAAATTTAGAGCAAAAGCTTCTAAAGCAACAATGGCACAATCTTTAATAAAAAAGCTAGATAAGCTAGACCGTATAGCGGTAGATGAAGATGATAATAGTGTTATGAATTTAAAATTTCCAATATCAGTTGTTCCAGGTAGGGTTGTGATTGAAATTGAGGATTTATCTAAGCATTATGGAGAAAAAGAAGTATTAAACAATATAGATTTACTAATAGAACGCGATATTAAGACCGCTTTTGTTGGGCAGAATGGACAAGGTAAATCAACATTAGCTAAAATTATTGTTGGAGATATAGAACATCAAGGTCGCCTTAAACTAGGGCATAATGTGCAAATAGGATATTTTGCTCAAAATCAAGCAGAATATTTAGATGGTAATAAAACCATACTAAATACGATGATTGATGCGGCTAATGAAACCAATAGGAGTAAAGTAAGAGATATTTTGGGTTCTTTTCTATTTAGAGGAGACGAGGTAGATAAATATGTGAAAGTATTATCTGGTGGAGAAAGAAACCGTTTAGCATTAGCTAAAATGCTCTTACAGCCTTTTAACGTCTTGGTGATGGATGAACCTACCAACCACTTAGATATAAAATCTAAAAATGTGTTAAAACAAGCACTACAGAGTTTTGAAGGAACTTTAATTCTTGTTTCTCATGATAGAGATTTTTTACAAGGTCTTACGAGCAATGTGTATGAATTTAAAGATGGTGCAATAAAAGAGTATTTGGGTGATATAGATTTTTACTTAGAACAACGTAAGGTTGAGGATTTTAGAGAAATAGAGAAAAAACAAGTTAAAGTTTCTAAAAAGGAGAAAAAGTCTGTAACGAAAGAAGTGAGTTATGAGGACCAAAAAAAGCTGAAGTCCCTTAACAATAAATTGAGTTCAGTTGAAAGTAATATTTCACAATTAGAGAAGGAAATTAAACAAATAGATAAAGACTTATTAAACCATTATGATGCCACTATTGCAAAGCCAGGTTTTTTTGATTCTTATGAGAAAAAGAAGAAGACTTTAAAGCAATTAATGGAGCAATGGGAGGACATTACACTAAAATTAGAAGAACTTTCTTAATATTTTTTACAGGTTATCATCCATTTACTACACATAATCGTGTTTTCACAACGTAATTGGATGATTTACATGTAGTTCATCGAATTCTTATACAACATACGGCATATTAGCATAAATTTGTAAGAGTATTCTTATACTTGTTATAGGGGTATTTTATTAAATATAAGGTATGAAGATTAAAATTTGGAGATCACTGCTAGTTATTTTGTTTTTTACAACGACTACATTTGCCATTCCTAGAGCAGAAAAAAAAGCACTTATAGATTTATATGAGAGCACTAATGGTGAGCATTGGAAAGTCTCGTGGGATTTATCTAGTAATGTAACTAATTGGGCGGGTGTAATAATCGAAAACAACCACGTAATTTCAATTACTTTATTTAATAATAATCTAACAGGAAGCTTACCAGTAAGTATTGGTAATTTGCAAAATTTAAGAATATTGAATCTAGCCTTTAATCGTGTTGAAGGAAATCTACCTATTGGTTTGTTTCAATTAGCAAATCTGGAAGTATTACGATTGGGGAAAAATAAATTACAAGGTGCTATTCCTAATGAAATAGGAGCATTGAGAAAACTAGAACATTTAGATCTTTTTAATAACAATATTTCAGGAAATCTACCTGAAATACTAGGCTCTTTAGAAAATTTGAAAGTAATATCGCTTTCAAATAATAATTTAGAAGGAGAACTTCCGGTATCTATTATTAACTTATCAAAATTAGAACGGTTAGAGTTATCAGAAAATAATTTAAAAGGAGATATTCCTCAAAATATAAGTACGCTAAAAAGCTTAAAAACGTTGGTGATTGCTGATAATTATTTCTCAAGCAAATTTCCGTCTGAAATATTAAAGATGAAAAACTTAGAAGTATTGCAGATTCAAAAAAATGATTTTGAGATACATCTTGTTACAGATTTTTCATCTGCAGCATCTAGTTTGGTAGTTTTTGATTTTGATGGCAATACAAATACATCATATAATAAACGGAATTTAAAAGACCTTTATTTAGACTCGAATACACGTACGGCAAAGACTAAGTTTGAAGATGGTGAAGATAATTAATAGGATATAAAATATCATAAGTATGAAAAGGATGATGAAAACATTTTTGATAATTGCAGTATGTATAAGTTTTAATTCTTATGCTGAGATTTCTAAAGTAGAAAAAGAGGCTTTAATTGATTTGTATACGCAAACCGGTGGCCAAGATTGGGATCATACTTGGGATTTAAATAGTCCGGTGACTACTTGGTATGGCGTTTCTGTGAAGAATGATAGAGTCGTAAAGATTAATCTGTTTCACAATAATTTAAGTGGTGTGTTGCCTGGGAGTATTGGAACATTCAAAAATCTAAAGGAATTAAATTTAGCCTTCAATCAATTAACAGGGGAGCTACCTTTAGAGATTAGTACTTTACAAAATCTTGAAATTCTAAAATTAGAAATGAATAGATTGAAGGGGTCTTTACCAGAAAACTTAGGTCAGATGACTGCGTTGCAAGAATTAACCGCTTTCAATAATTTTTTATCAGGTGAAATACCAAATAGTATAGGGGATTTAAAAGCACTTAGAACTCTAAATTTATCCAGTAATAACTTAAAGGGGATTATACCTTTATCTATAGGTAAGTTAGACCAATTAGAGTCCTTAGGTTTATTTGAGAATAGGCTAGAAGGAGAACTACCTTCTGAATTAGGTAATTTAATAAATTTAAAAGAATTAGTATTAGCTAATAATCAATTAAATGGAGCAATACCTAAAGAGGTAGGTCAATTAGCAAGCTTACAAATTTTTCAAATACAGAATAACGGATTTGATTCTTTTGAAGATATCTATTCCTTAAAAGTGAGTAGCTTATTGGTGTTTGATTTTGACAATGAAAAAATTGAAACCGCTCCAGATTTTAAAGACATCAAAAAATATACAACAAGAATGGCCGATACTAAATTTGAGGATGATACCAATAATTAAAAATAATAAACTAAGTTAATTAAAAAGAGATACTATATAGTATCTCTTTTTTTATACATTTATCATAAATATAACGATTTTACGTTATAGCTAATACGTAACCTATTTATAAACCATAAATGAAAGGTGATTACAACCAAGCCTATCGTTTAAATGTATTAACCAAATCATGAGATTAATAAACAAACAAGTATTATTTGTTTTCTTGTGTTCTTATTGTTTTATCTCCAAGGCCCAAGTTCCTGAAGATGAAAAGAACGCATTATTATCATTGTTTACAGCTACTAATGGAGCTAATTGGAATATTCAATGGGATATTTCAGAACCTGTAGAAAATTGGTATGGAATAAAAATCAGCGATCATCACGTAGTTTCAATAGCCTTAGGAAGAAATAACCTTACAGGTTGCCTACCTAAAGAAATGGCAGCATTAAAAAAACTAGAGGTATTAGATTTATCATTGAACAACTTAAAAGGTAATTTTCCCATAGAAGTTTTAGGTCTTATAGAATTAAAGGAGATTAGTCTTGAAATGAATAATTTAAAAAACAAGATACCTAGTGAGTTTAGTTTATTGCAAAAATTAGAAGTGCTTTCTTTATATAATAATGCATTTATTGGTCCAATTCCTGAAAGTCTTGGAACGATTAAAAACCTTAAAATAATTAATCTTTCAGGTAATTATTTGGAAGGGACCATACCTTTATCTTTCGAAGCCTTGAATAATTTGGAGGTTTTGGGATTGTTTGGGAATAAATTGAGCGGGGTTATAGCTTTAAATTTTGATAAATTACCAAAGCTGTATGAACTTACACTTGCTTATAATAAATTTAGTGGCCCTGTTCCTAAGGGGATAGAAGGATTGGGAGATTTAAAATACTTACAACTTCAAGGGAATAATTTTGTCTCTTTTGAAAATTTAAAGAATCTTAATAAAGAGCGACTCATTACTTTAAATACGGATAGTGTAGGCTTACAAAAAGGAGCAGAATTAGTAGAGTTAGAGCTGGTACCAGTATTAAAGCCCATAGTAGAAGAGTTGAAATTAGAATAAGATAAAAAATATATAATTATTTTAAAGGGGTGCTATTTATAGTGCCCTTTTTTTTGATATGAAAACAAAAGGCTGTTGAGGTTTTTTTAAGAAATGTTTAACTAAACGAAATTAAACTATTGAATAGTTTTGTAGTCTAACCCCATTCCAAGCTACCAATTTAATTATGAGAAAAATAGTACTATCTATTATAGGCATTGTCCTAATTGCACTTTCTGTTTTCGCAGCCATAACATTAATAAACAATAAAAATGAAAAAAAACCTAAACCAGAAAAAGTAATAAAAACTGTTTTTGCTTCAAAGGTTATCAATGGTACAATTCCAATTGTAATTTCTGCGCATGGTAATGTTGTTGCTAAAAGGCGTGTAGAGCTTTATGCCGAGGTACAAGGAGTTTTTAAAAAAGGCAGCAAACTTTTTAAAACAGGTGAGAGTTATAACAGAGGAGAGGCAATCATACGTATTGATGCTGCAGAATATAGCGCTACAGTTCAATCAGCAAAAAGTAACTTATATAATCTTTTAACGTCTATAATGCCAGACTTAAGGTTAGACTATCCTGAAATATATAGTAAATGGCAAGCATATTTGAGTGCGTTTGACATGAACAAAACTATAGCGGTATTACCAGAAATGACCACTGATAAAGAAAAATACTTTATTACAGGTAGAGGAATCTTGACTAGCTATTATGATGTTAAAACTCTTGAGCAACGTTTGGCCAAATACAGAATATCAGCTCCTTTCAACGGTATTTTAACGGAGGCTTTGGTTAATGAGGGCACGCTCGTGAGAACTGGTCAAAAATTGGGGGAGTTTATTAATACGGATGTGTATGAGCTTGAAGTGTCCATACCAAAAACATATAGCGATTTATTACAAATTGGTGAAACGGTACATTTAATAAATCTTGATAAGACAAATGAGTATAGCGGAATTGTCACTAGAATAAATGGGAATGTTGATCAGGCATCTCAAACAATAAAAGCTTTTATAGAGATAAAAAATAAAGGATTAAAAGAAGGAATGTATTTAGAGGCAAAACTAAATGCTAAGAAAGAAGAAAATGCAATAGAAGTAGCTAGAGGTTTACTTTTAGAAAATGATCAAATTTTCGTAATTCATGACAGTGTATTAGATGTTATAGATGTAACTCCAATATATTTTTCAGATAAAACTGTAGTTTTAAAAAACGTTCCTGATGGCGAAACCATTGTTTCAAAACCTGTTGTAGGTGCTTACGCAGGAATGTTAGTTAAGAAATTAATGGATAACAAAGTTAAAGCAGGGAACTAATGAAAAAGATTATAACATATTTCATTAAATACCATGTAGCTGTCTCCGTTTTTCTTTTAGCCATTACGGTATTTGGTATTGTGGGGGTAATGTCTCTAAAGTCGTCATTCTTTCCATTAGTAGATTCTAGTGTAATATCTATAACTATTGCCTATCCAGGTGCATCTCCTCAAGAAATTGAAGAAGGGATTGTCTTAAAAATTGAAGACAATTTAAAGGGACTAGAAGGAGTAGATAGAGTTACGTCTAAATCTAGTGAGAATAGTGGTTCTATAAGTGTTGAGATTGAAAAAGGGGAGAATATTGATTTTATGCTTTTAGAAGTAAAAAATGCGGTAGATAGAGTTCCTTCTTTTCCAACAGGCATGGAGCCTTTGGTGGTTGCCAAAAATGAAAATATTAGAGAAACTATTAGTTTTGCAATTAGTGGGGAAAATATTCCACTCGTTACATTAAAGCAGATAGGAAGGCAAATTGAAAATGATATAAGAGCTATAGATGGAATCTCTCAGATAGAAATTTCTGGTTTCCCTAATGAGGAAATAGAAATAGCAGTAAATGAAAATAGTTTATTAGCGTATAGCATTTCATTTAGTGATGTATCAGCAGCAGTTTCTAATGCAAATATTTTAGTCACAGGGGGGAATATTAAAACCGATACTGAAGAATTTTTAATTAGAGCCAATAACCGATCTTATTATGGGGATGAAATAACTAATTTGATAATTAAAGCGAGCCCTTCTGGACAGATCATTAGACTAAAAGATGTTGCGATTATTAGAGATCGTTTTGAAGAATCGCCTAATGCCTCTTACTATAACGGCAACTTATCCGTATCTGTGGCGATCACGAATACAAATTCTGAAGATTTAACGACATCTGCAGAAAGGGTGAATGAATATGTTGAAGATTTTAATCAGAAATATAATAATGTCCATTTAGATGTTATTCGGGATCAATCAATAACTCTAAATCAGCGTACGCAACTTCTAATTACTAATGCTTGGCAAGGAATGTTGTTAGTTCTTATTTTCTTATCCTTATTTTTAAATACACGTTTGGCATTTTGGGTAGCTTTTGGTCTCCCTATTTCTTTTTTAGGGATGTTTATTTTTGCAGGATATTTTGACGTTACTATAAATATTCTTTCCCTTTTCGGGATGATTATTGTAATTGGTATTTTGGTTGATGATGGAATTGTAATTGCAGAAAATATATACCAACATTATGAAAAAGGAAAATCGCCAATACAAGCTGCTATTGATGGAACATTAGAAGTAGTACCACCTATTGTATCTGCAATTATAACAACAATGCTGGCTTTTTCAATGTTTTTGTTTTTAGATGGTAGAATAGGAGATGTCTTTAGTGAAGTCTCCGTAATTGTACTGTTAACATTGGTAATCTCTTTAGTAGAAGCTTTAATTATTTTGCCTGCCCATTTAGCACATTCCAAAGCATTGCAAACTATTGAAGATAAGCCTAAGACTAAGTTAGGCCAGGCTTTTGCTAAACTACGCGTAATTAACCAAGCAGGAGATCGCTTTATGAATTGGATGCGAGATGATTTTTATGCTCCAGTTTTAAAATTCACTTTAAAATATAAGATACTTAGTTTTTCATTTTTTGCTATTGCTTTATCATTGACAATCGGTTCTGTAGGAGCAGGAATAATTAGAACTGCTTTTTTTCCAAATGTAGCTAGTGACCGTGTTTCAGTAAGTTTAGAAATGCCTAATGGAACTAATGCTATTATTACAGATTCTATTATAACACTTATAGAAAGTAAGGCGAAAATTGTGAATGAAGAATTTACAGAAAAGTATTTAAAAGGAACTGATAAAGTTTTGTTTGATAATTTAATTAAAAGAGTAGGCCCAGGAACATCAACCGCTTCATTAGCTATTAATCTTTTGCCTGGAGAAGAAAGACCAGACGTTATAAGTTCTGAGCTAGTTACAAATAGGCTACAAGAACTTGTTGGCCCCGTAATAGGTGTAGAGAGCTTAATTTATGGTTCAGGAGGTAATTTTGGAGGTAATCCTATTGCTGTTTCTTTATTAAGTAATAATATTAATGAATTAAAAGAGGCTAAAAAAGAACTAAAAGCAGCTTTAGCTAATAATGCACTTTTAAAAGATGTTGCGGATAATGACCCCGCAGGTATTAAAGAAATAAAGCTAGAGTTAAAAGAAAATGCCTATTTGTTAGGCTTAGACTTGCAAACTGTAATGACGCAGATTAGATCAGGGTTCTTTGGCGTGCAAGCACAACGTTTTCAGCGTGGAGAAGATGAGATTAGGGTTTGGGTGCGTTATGACAAAGAAAACAGATCTTCTATTACAGATTTAGATGAAATGAGAATTAATACACCAGACGGTAGCAGAGTGCCATTAAAAGAGATTGCAAGCTATACTATTGAACGTGGTGATGTGGCTATAAACCATTTAGAAGGGCAGCGAGAAATACAGGTTACTGCAGATCTTAAGAATAGTAAAGAAACAAGTGCTACTGATGTAATGTTAGACATTCAGAATAATATTATGCCTGATATTCAGTCTAAATATTCGTCCGTATCTGCTTCTTATGAAGGACAAAATAGGGAAGCCAAAAAGTTTTCAGATTCATTGCGCTTAGTTGGGTTAACCGTATTGGCTTTAATATATATAACAATAGCATTTACGTTCCGTAGTTTTAGTCAGCCATTAATGTTGTTACTATTAATTCCATTTTGTTTGCCAGCAGTTTCATGGGGACATTGGATACATGGTTTTCCGGTAAACATACTTTCTTTATTAGGTATTATTGCCTTAATTGGTATTATGGTGAACGATGGATTGGTTTTAATAGGAAAATTTAATACGAACTTAAAAGAAGGGATGAAGTTTGATGATGCGATCTTTGAGGCAGGGAGATCACGTTTTAGAGCCATATTTTTAACTTCAATAACAACCATTGCAGGTTTAGCACCACTTCTTTTAGAAAAAAGCAGACAAGCACAGTTCTTAAAACCAATGGCAATTTCAATAGCCTATGGTATTGCTTTTGCTACTATATTAACATTGCTAATGTTACCATTATTTTTAGCCTTTAGTAATAAGCTAAAAGTAACTACAAAATGGTTAATTACAGGTGATGATATCACTAAGGAAGAAGTAGAAAGAGCTATCAAAGAACAAGAAGAGGAAAAACATTTAAAATAGTCAGTAAAGCATAATTAGTAATGAAGAAACTATATATTATATTATTTTTTGGCTTTTATGGCGGACTTTTTGCTCAAGATAACCTTTTGACTAAAGAAGCTGCAATTTCAATTGCTTTAGAAAATAATTTTGGAATTAAAATTGCGAAGAATCAAGTTGAAGTAGCAGATAATAATAGGAGTATTTTAAATTCGGGTTATTTGCCAAGCTTAACGGGTGTTGCAGGAGCAAATTATAACGAATTAAATAGTAATACGGGATATCCTGGACAGTTTGAAGCTGATGGAGTTACTTCTAGGGCAGATTTGGAAATAAATCATGCAGAATCGCAAACCTATAATGCAGGGTTAAACTTAAACTACACATTGTTTGATGGCTTGGGTAGGTTTTATACCTATAAACAGCTAAAAGAACAATATCAATTAACCGAATTACAGGCTAGAGAAACAATTGAAAATACTATAGTACAGCTGTTTAGTGTTTACTATCAGGTAGCACAGTTAACCGAAAATGCTAATGTTTTAAAACAGGCATTAGAAATATCAAAAGACCGCTATATAAGAGCTGAGTACTCTTTTGAATATGGGCAGAATACAAAGCTTGATATTTTAAATGCTCAAGTAGACGTAACAAATGATAGTATTTCATTTTTAAATGTGCAACAACAATTGGTAAATGCAAAACGAGACTTGAATGTAGTGCTTAATCAAGATCTAAATAAAGCATATCAAGTAGATACATTAGTGGTTTTTACCCCAAGTATAGAATTAACTGATCATATGGCATTAGCTAAGCAAAATAACGTTTCATTACTGCAAGCCGAAAAGAACCTAAAAATTAATGAGTATGATATCAAGGTTGGTAAGTCTGGTTATTTGCCAGCATTAGGTTTAACAGGTTCGTATGGTTGGAATTTAAATCAAAGCGCTGCTAGTTCATTTATTCCCGGGCAAGTAATACCGGGCAGTAATAGAGATAGTTATAATTTAGGATTAGGAGCAAGTTTAACATGGAATTTATTTGATGGAGGGAGTACCGCTGTGACCGTTAAAAATGCAAAAATCGCCTATAAGAATCAAGAAATAGTAAAACAACAGCTAGGAGTAGAGGTAGAAAGAGATATCCAAAATGCTAAAACTATTTATGAGAATTTATTAAAGATATATCAGATTCAAGAGCAGAATGTAATTACTAATGAAAATAATTTTGCACGCTCAAAAGAGCAGTTTCAAATGGGTAGAATAACGTCAATTGAATTTAGACAGGCTCAGATTAATTTGTTGAATGCAGAGACCAATAAAAATTTAGCAAAATATGATGCTAAACTATCCGAGTTGCAGTTGTTGCAATTAACAGGTCAGTTGTTAAATGTAAATCTATAGTATATGTATGAACACTTTTTTCAATGTCCGTATTGCTGGGAGGAGATTTCAATGCTGTTAGATACTTCTGTACGGCAACAAACCTATATTGAAGATTGTGAAGTATGTTGTAATCCAATAGAGCTCACACCTGAATTTCAGGAACATGAGCTCATAGGGTTTTCTGCCAATGATATAGAACAGTAGAGATTTATCCTACGGTATCTAAAGCTTGTCCAATTAAGGTTTCGCCTTCTAATATTTCAAATGTTTTATAGTTCGCTACATCGTCGTTTAATGCGCGAACTAGCGTTTGTGCCACATCATCTCTGCTGATGTTTCCTTCTTGAGATAAATGTTCTGAAAGTACTATTTTGCCAATACCTTTATTGTCTGTAAGGCTTCCTGGACGTACAATAGCAAAGTTAAGTCCACTATTTTTTAAATATACATCGGCATTATGCTTTGCTTGTAAATAATCTTTTAATTTTTCAGCTTTTTCCGGTTGATCAGCACCCATAGAGCTTAGCATCACAAATTTCTTTATGTTGTTTGCCTTAGAAGCGTCTACAAGTTTCTTAGCGCCCTCTTGATCTACTTCAACCACTTTTTTACCGCCAGATCCAGCAGCAAATATTACTTTATCAATGTTTTGGGTGCTATTGCTAATATCTTGTTCTAAATCTCCTAAAAGTACTTCAATATTTTTCGCTTTAAATTGTTCCATTTGAGATTCTTTACGAACCATTGCAATAGGATTAAAGTATTGTGATTGTTTTAGTAAGTCTACTATTTTTTTTCCTGTAGTACCATTGGCACCAGCTACTAATATATTTTCCATAACGTTATTTTAGAAGGTAAAATTACAGCGTATATAGAAAAGAGCTTGCCGCAAACAAATACATGTTTAATGCATTTAAGAGAATGTAAAACTTAAGAATTAAGCTAATTTAGCTTTGCTAGCTTTAGTTACAAAAGAAAGTTCTTTTTTGATCTTATGATTTTTGTCTAAGTAAATCCCTACGGTTGAAGTCTTGTAAGTGTTGAATGTTACTACAGTTTTAGTGATCGTAGTTGCTTTAACATCTTTTTTGTTGCTCGTATTAGCTTGTGCGCTTAATCCGATAAATACAAATAATAAAGCTGTTAAAATAGATTTCATGTCATTCGATTTGGAACTACAAGAACGTGATAATGTACGCTTTAGATAGCTATCTATCGGTTAAAGGGTCTTTTTTTCGGTCATTGACATAATGATAGATGAAGTGTATAATATGCTCGTTAACTGGTGTTTACATGAAAAACTCTTTATCGGGAGAATATGTCGTTTATCGGAATTTTTTGGCTTCGTTTACTGCTAAGAATTTTTTCTGTTTTTTTAAGGACTAAAAAAGCAACTATTGCGTTTATCTTGTATCTAGTAGAAAACTAAATAATAGTAAGAAGTAGAAAGATGAAGAATTTATTTAATTTATGTTTAGAAGTTATAGACGGCAACCCAATTGTATTTATAGTGTTGAGTGCTATAGTAGCATCGGGGCTATTGTATATAGAAATTAAAAATAACTACAGAAGAAGAGCGATTAATAAGCAATAATAACTAAAACGAGTATTTGCCACAAAGTATAGGGGTTCTAAACATTTTGTTTAGAACCTTTTTTTATGCATTAAGATTTGTCTGCTTCTGGTAATGCTTAAAAAAGTTAATCCAAATGTTTCTAGATAAACGTAATATTACAGGTAACATAAAGAGCATTATGACACATATGATATAGAATGTGGGTAGTATGTCTATTTTAAAAACTAAATAGGATAAAACAAATGCTATTGCAGCAAATCCAATTCCTATAGGATAGCTTACATACATGGCTCCGAAGAAAAATGAAGGTTCAATTTTATATTTGGTATTACAATGACTGCAACGCTCATTCATTTTTAAAGTATCCATTATTTTGAATGGATTGGCTTCTTTATACATGCTTTCTTGTTGGCAGACAGGGCAAGTGCCTGTAAAAATACTATATAGCTTTGTTCCTTTAAAAATATTCATAATTTCTGTAATTAAATAGATAATAAAAAAGACATTTATTTGTTTTGTGATTTAATAGCGGTTGTCTTTATATTATTCAACAAAATTAATATATTTATGAACACTTAAAAGTTAGTAATAACGCATATTTTAGCACAAAAAAGACATTTAATTGAAAAAGTACCCTGTATATAATATTCAGAATTTTAATCGGAATCTAGGACAACAAGAACTTTATATCAATACGTTTAGCAATCATTTGATAAATAATAGTTTTATAGAAAGCTCTCATGGTCACAATTTTTATTTGCTCGTACTTTTTACTAAAGGTTCAGGAGTTCATAAAATAGACTTCAATACATTCACGATTAGTCCGGGATGTATTTATACTATTCAGCCAGGTCAGGTACATAGTTGGAAATTGTCTAAAGATATCGATGGTTACATTATGTTTTATACTAAGGATATTTACAATCTTTATTTTGGTGCAAAAAGAGTGGAAGATTATCCGTTTTATCAGGCATCGACCAATATTTCGGAAGTATGCTTGAATGAAGCAGAATTAAGTGCCATTGAAGTTTATTTCAAGTTATTAGTTAAAGAGAATTTTGCGAATAACACAAGGAAATTAGATAAACTTCTGAATTTAATTGATATCATTCACATCGAAATTTCAAGAAAACAATTGCAAGAAAATAATGTAGAATTACATTCTTATAGTCAGAAAATGCAAGAATTTAATATTTTTCTAGATCGGTATTATGCGGTAGAAAAGTCTCCTGCATTCTATGCTTCTAAAATGAATATCACCTTAAAACATTTAAACAGAATTTGTAAGTATGTTTTGAATAAAACAGTAACAGCGCTCATTGCAGAAAAAGTTGTGATAGAAAGCAAGCGAATGTTAACATTTAGCGATAAACCAGTAGGAGAGATTGCTCAAGAACTAGGGTATGAAAATTACTCTTATTTTTCAAGACTTTTTAAAAAATACACAAAGACCGTTCCTTCAAAGTTTAGGGCTCGTTTAAAGCTAGATAATTGGTAATTGTATTTTTTTTGATATAGTATTAAAATCCAAAGTTTAAGTTGCCTTTCTCTAAGTTATATTCTATTTGTTGTAATGCTTCAGGTACAGAAGTGACCGGCAGTTTACAGCTGTTGTTGAGGCAGACATAGATATAATTTTTATCCTCTTCAAAGCGGTCTTTATAAATAGCAATAGTTGATGTTGTTTCAGTGCCAATAATTAAAGTGTTTGCTAAAAAACTTGAATTTAACTCTTGCGTCAAACGAGTAGCATTAGAACCCACCACGGCAATTTCATAATAGGTAGAAGAAAGATGTAAGGCTAGGGAGCTCCATTTAGTATACCCTTCAAGGTTTTCTTGTAAAAGTGGCGCCATTGTTTGTATCATTTTCTTTGCTTGCGCGCTATAGGCATCATGGTATAAAATGTGGCCCAATAAAAATAAGTTTTCGGCTACCGTAGCATTTGGGGAATCTAATACGCCATCATGTGTTGGAATTATTTTTGAAATTAAATTATCTTCTTCTTTAAAGCGATAAAACCCACTTTCTACATCATAAAATTTTTGGTGTGTTGTTTCATTTAGGCTTGTGGCTATGTTTAGATATTCAGGATTTAATGTAGCGCTATACAAGTTTATGTTGGCATTAGTCAGTGTAGCGTAATCTTCTAAAAAGCCGGCTGTTCTTTTTCCTCCTTTTTTATAGGAATGAATTAGCGCGTTATTCTTATAGCAATTTTCTAGAATAAAACTATTGATAGCTTTAGCTTTTTTTAAGAAAGAATCATCGTTGAATGTTTTATAGGCTTCTACATAGCCGTTGATTAAAAGTGAATTCCAAGAAGTGATAATCTTATCATCCTTGCTAGGGTATGTTCTTTTGTTACGTGCTTTTTTTAATGCTTTTTTCCAGTCGTTTTTTAATTGCTGTAATTTATCTGACGAAATACGATTAGAGATACAGAAAGTAGCATCAGATGCTGTATGTTGCAAGACATACCTGCCATTTTCTAAGGTGTTTTTTGGATTTAATTTATAATAGGCAGCAAACAAATCATACTCAGTTCCTAAAAGGGTATGTAGTTCATCTTTGCTCCAAGTGTAATATTTACCCTCTTCTCCATCGGTATCGGCATCTAAAGCAGCGTAATACCCGCCACCATCATGTAGCATATGCTCCGTTAGAAAAGCGTCTATACCGTAAACAATTTCTTTATATCGCGGTGTTTTGTAACGCTTATAGGCTTCTGCATATAGTGCCATAATCTGCGCATTGTCATACAGCATTTTTTCAAAATGAGGAATACTCCAATCAGGCACAGTACTGTACCTATAGAAGCCCCCATCAATATGGTCAACAATACCAGAACTAGCAATGGAATCTAAGGTTTTTTTTGCAAAATTATTGGCTTCTAGGTCGCTCTCAATAACCCCGTAATTCATTAAATAAATTAAGCTTGTAGGGAGCACAAATTTCTGGTCGGCAATAGTACCACCATACTGTGTATCCCACTTTAGTTTCCAAGTAGTAGTCGCTTTTATCAAACTATCTTTAGAAATTGCGTTTAATTTTTTTGATGAAGGAGCTAAATTAACTTCTTCTATACCTAATGCAACCTTATCGGCATACGCATTTAATTTTAGGCTATCGTTCTTATAAAGTTCATTAAACCGTTTTAGTACAGCATTCCATTCCTCTTTGGAGTGATAAGTACCTCCGTAAATAGGTTTACCATTGGGCAAGGTTATTACATTTAATGGCCAGCCTCCAGAACCATTCATTAACTGTACCGCAGTCATATACACTTTATCTACATCTGGCCGTTCTTCACGATCTACTTTTACATTGATAAAATTGGCATTCATAAATTCTGCCGTAGAAATATCTGTAAATGTTTCTTCTTCCATTTTATGGCACCAATGACAAGTAGAGTAACCAATACTCAAAACAACCAATTTATTTTCTTTCTTGGCAGCATTGTATATCGTATCTGTCCATGGTTGCCAATTTACAGGATTATGAGCATGTTGTAATAAATAAGGACTTGTTTCATGAACAAGAGTATTGGTGTAGGCAAAATCTTGAGATACTTTTTTGGAGCTTTCTTTACAAGAAATAAAAAGTAATAGTACGCAAAGTAATCCTAATGGGCCTTTCATAAATAGTCGTAAAATAAGATGTTTGATTCTTTGTACTGTAAGGCAAATTGTTGAAAAAAAATGCCGAATGTTATTAAGAATCATTCACTAAAATAGCAGTATTATTTCGAAATAAACACTCTTGGTGAGTAATTTTCGTAATTTGAGTGCTGATGCAACAAATGTTGCATTCATCGCTACATATATCTTAGTGCGTATTATGATTTAAAAATACATTTAAAGATAAACTAAAGCTAAAAAAATACAATACTCCATGAAGTTATATAATTGCGTATTTGTTTACTTTTTATTATGCGCTTTTGCCGTGCAAAGTCAGACTAACGAAGTTCAAATTTCTGGAAATTTAGAAAAATATAATAAAATTATACTAAGCTTTTCAGGAACAGAACTTTCAGAGAATGATGCGGAGAACCCTTTTTTAAATTACCGTTTAGACGTGACATTTAGAAATAAAGATCATGTATTGGTCGTTCCTGGTTATTATGCAGCAGATGGCAATGCAAGTGAAACAGGAGCTGCAGAAGGTAAGGCGTGGAATGTTATATTTAGACCTGATGCAGTAGGAACTTGGACCTATAAAGTATCTTTTAAAAAAGGTAAAAATATTGCTATTGCAAGCTCTGGAGCAGCCGGAACACCGATAGATTTTGACGGCCTTAATGGTTCTTTAGAAGTTCTTGATGTAAAAGATAAAACTAGCGAAGCGGCAAAAGGAAGATTACACTACACAGGAGAGCGGTATTTAAGATACACGGAAACAAAAAAGGCATTTTTAAAAGTAGGTGCAGGAAGTCCTGAAAATTTTTTGGGATATTCTGGGTTTGACCAAACACCAGCAACCCATGAATATGCACCGCATGCTAAAGATTGGAACAGTGGTGACCCTACATGGCAAAACGGAAAAGGTAAAAACATTATCGGAGCACTGAACTACCTTGCTTCAAAAGGAATGAATAGTGTTTTCTTTTTGACTATGAATGTGCAAGGAGATGGTAAAGACGTGTGGCCTTGGATAGACGAAAATGAGCGCTACCGTTTTGACTGTAGCAAATTAGACCAATGGGAAATTGTTTTTGATCATATGGATGAGAAAGGGCTAATGCTGCATATGGTTTTACAGGAAACAGAAAATGAATTACTATTAGATATCGGACAATTAGGAGTACAACGAAAGCTATACTTAAGAGAGATGATTGCGCGTTTTGGGCATCATTTAAAAGTAACGTGGAATTTAGGAGAAGAAAACGGATCTGTATATTGGTCACCTAAAGGACAAGATGATAAAGATCGTAGCGCCATGGCTGGATATTTAGCGGAAGTAGATCCGTATGGTAATTTTATAACCTTACATAGCCATTCAATACCTAAAGAGCAAGATGAAATATTAAATCCCTTATTGGGATACTCCTTTTTAGAAGGAAGTTCTGTACAAATTCATGATCCAAAATTAGCGCATGAGACTACCGTAAAATGGGTAGATAAATCTGCGGAGCATGGCAAACAATGGGTGGTAAGTATTGATGAAATTGGGCCTGCAGATCACGGTGCGTTACCCGATGCTGAAGATCCTGCGCATGATGACATCAGAAATCATGTACTGTGGGGTAACCTGATGGCGGGTGGTGCCGGTGTAGAATGGTATTTTGGGTATAAACATGCGCATATGGATCTCAATTGTGAAGATTGGAGGTCTAGAGAAAACCTATGGAATCAGTCTAAAATTGCCATAGATTTTTTCAATGAGCAGCTTCCGTTTGAAGCTATGAAAGCACAGGATACGCTTACGTCAAACTTGGAAGATTATGTCTTGGCTAAAGAAAATGAGCTGTATGCTATATACCTTCCAAAAAGTACAGCGGTAAAATTACGGCTGCCAGCCTCTGGAGATAGCTATAGCATTTTATGGTTTGATGCAAAAAACGGAGGTGCCTTAAAAAAAGGATCTAAATCAAAAATAAAAGCAGCAGGAGAAACCGCTATTGGAATGCCTCCGTCAGATTCAGGAGACTGGGTGGCTATCGTAAAAAACACAAAGAAAACTAAGAATGATGATTCATTAGCCTCGCTACCTTCAAAATTTTCAAACCTAGATGAGGTATCGGCATTTGAAGAGAACAAAGGCTTTTTAGAAGTAGAAGCAGAGCATTTTCACTATACCTCTAATCAGAATACAGCACGAGATTGGAAAGTAATTGCCTATGAGCAGAGTAATTTTATAGTAGATAAACAGGAACAGAAAGCATTAGAATCTGCATCTGGTAAAGCCTATATTAAAGCATATCCTGATACCCGGATTACGCATGATGATGAGTTGATTATTGGTGAGAATTTTTTCCCGGAATCAGGTACGGGAGGCATCGTTTCTTATAAGGTAAAAATTAATACTCCAGGAAAATATTTTATATGGGCCAGTACATTTTCTACCGGTACAGAAGATAATGGAGTGCATGTTGGTATTAATGGAATATGGCCAGAAAGTGGTGCTAGAATTCAATGGTGCGATGGTAAAAACCAATGGCAATGGTCTTCGGCTCAAAGGCAAGAAGACAATCATTGTGGTGTTCCTAATACTATATTTCTAGAATTTTCAAAACCAGGAGACTATGTGGTTTCCTTCGCTATGCGTGAAGACGGCTTTAAATTAGACCGATGGATTCTTACGAATAATGCTAATTTTACACCTCAAATAATCCCTGAATTACAGAATGAATAGAATACTCACTATTTGCACGGCAATCTTATGGTTTTGTACGTTTCAAAGTAAAGCTCAAGAAAAAAATGGGCAATTAAATTTTGTAAACATCAAACAAGGTCTATCTAAAGTAGCTGTTTCTGCAATTGCTCAAGATAAAAAAGGATATATCTGGATTGGTACTAATGGAGCTGGCCTGTATAAGTTTGACGGGGTGGAGTATACACCATACAAACATAAAATTAAAGATACCACGACCATCAATAGTAATCTTATACATTGCATGTATATAGATCATAAGAATAGGTTATGGGTGGGTACAGATGATGGTTTAAGTGTCTATGAAAAAGACTTAGATAGGTTCACAAGAATACCATTTCAATCTAAAAAAGATGCAGAACTAAACATCGCTGTTTTTACTTTATCTGGTGACGCTCAAGGCAATATTTATATTGGAAGCTTTGAAAATGGTTACTTTGGGTTAAAGAATGATGAAACAAGTATTAGAAGATTAGCTTCTGCAGATCCCATAGCAAAAAATGCGGTTAACATCAATAAATTAACGGTAGATCATAAGAACAATATCTATGCAGGTACTTCATTAGGTTTAAAAGAATTTGATGTTACTGCTCAAAAATTTGTTTCATCATATTTCAATACAAGTTCAGGACTTCATACGTTTGATGAACCGGTGCAGACGCTGCTAATAGATGCTAATCATCATATTTGGGTAGGAACTGTTTCTAACGGGTTGTATAAAATAGTTAAAGGCAATCCAACAACAGGAGTTTTAGATCAGATATTTCATTTTGGCATTACAGAAAAGCGTATTCTCGCAATATGCCAGTTGAAAGACAATTCTATTTTAGTAGGTACAGAAAATGACGGACTCCTTCAAATAAACCAAGATGGTACAACAAAGGCTCGGTATCTTTCAGACAAAAGCTATACGAATAGTATTAGTTCCAATTCTATCTGGTCGTTATTTTTAGATAAGAATAATCGGGTTTGGATGGGGTATTACAATAGTGGTATTGGAATATATGATGAACTCTATGATAAATTTAAGGGCTTAGAAAGTGTATCAAATAATAAAAATTCGCTAGAGGTAGGTTCCGTAACCGGAATTTTAGAAGATGAAGCTAAGCGCTTATGGATTACCATGGATGGCGGCGGAATTGATATTTTCAATCCAAAATCAAATACCTATACCCACCTTATCAAAAATGAAGGCGGGTATTCAAATTTGAGCTCTTCAGATATACAAACGGTTTTTAAGGATCGTAAAAATAATTTATGGTTTGGCACTTGGAATCATGGCCTATTTCTTTTGCCCAGCGGATCTAAAAAGTTTATAAATTATAATGCAGAAAATACTCCAGAAGCATTTGGTTCCAACAGTATTATGTCTTTTGCAGAAGATGCTAATGGGACTATTTGGATAGGTACTTTCTATAACGGAATTTTATCCTATAACCCAAATACAGAATCCTTTGTACATCATGATACACCAGAATTTACTGAGAAAAATTTGCATACTAGTGCTATTCGTAAAGTAATAGTAGACTCTAAGGATTTTATTTGGGTAGGTACGACTAAAGGATTATTTCGCATAAAAGAAGAGGGGAATTCAGGCTTTAAAATTGATAATATTTCAGAAAAGGCACCGGAACTTTACAGAAACAAATCTAGTGCCAACTACATTTTATCCTTATATGAAGCTAGTGATGGGAGTATTTGGATTGGAACAAGAGGTTCTGGTTTAGGAAATTACAACCCGCAGAAACAACGTTTTAATTTTTGTAATGAAACGTTTAATTTAAATGAGGAAAGCGTAGCCAGTATTACTTCTAGTGATGCTCAAACCTTATGGGTAAGTGGAAATACAGGCATTACTAAAATCGATTTAAAAAATAAAAAAGCCACAAATTACTCTGCAAATGATGGCTTGTTATCTAATAATTTTAATTTTAATGCTGTACTAAAGGCAAATGATGGGATGCTTTATTTTGGGAATTATAAAGGCTTAGATTTTTTTGATCCCAAAAATGTTAGCGTCAATGAAAGCCTTACGTCTATATATCTAACAGGGTTTAAACTTTTTAATAAAGATGTTATCCCGGGAGCTGCTCATTCACCTTTAGATGAAATTATATCGGAAACAGAGACTATAGAGCTCACACACAATCAATCTGTTTTTACCATAGAATACACCGGTATCAATTATACTAGGGCAGAGAAAAATACCTATGCGTATTACTTAGAGGGTTTTGAAGATACGTGGAACTATGTAGGGACTTTTAGAAGTGCAACCTATACCAATTTAGATCCAGGAAAATACACATTTAAACTAAAGGCTGCCAATAATGATGGTATTTGGAATGAAAATGCATTAACCTTAAAAGTGCATATTTTACCGCCTTGGTGGAAAACAAATTTGGCTACGGCAATCTACATTCTATTGCTAGCGCTAGGGATTTATTTACTGAATAAAATAACGCAGGAAAGAATAAAAGAGAAGCAATTTATTAAAAATGAACGCATCAAACGCATACAAGAGGATAGATTAAATGAAAAGAAACTTCAATTTTTTACAAATATTTCTCATGAATTTAGGACACCATTAACTTTAATTATTAATCCTTTAGAAGACATTATCCGGGATGAAACATTGAATTTACCAGATCGGGTAAAGGAGAAACATCACATTATTCATAAAAATACAGATAGGTTGTATAGGCTTATTAATGAATTGATGGATTTTAGAAAACTTGAACTTAATAAACTACGTGTTAAGGCAGGAGAACTAGATGTTGTAGAATTTACGAAAGAGGTTACTAGCTATTTTAAAGAAGAGGCGGCCAATAGAAATATACATTTAGCGGTAGATGCAGACGTTACAGAAATTCCTATTTGGGCAGATGCTAATATGCTCGAAAAAATTATCTTTAATATTCTTTCTAACGCTTTAAAAGTTACTCCAGATGGTGGTGCTATAAATATTGATATTTTATCTTCAGATAAATTAATAGCATTACCCTTGGCAGATAGTACCCAACCTATAGAAGCTATAGAAATTATCATTACAGATACGGGCATGGGGTTAGAGCAAGACCAAGTGCAACGTATTTTTGAGCGTTTTTATCAAGTAGAAAACTTAAATAAAACGTACTATGGCGGTACTGGAATTGGTTTAGAAGTGGTTCAGAATTTTATAGAATTACATAAGGGTAAAGTAGAGGTAGAGAGCGAAGTAGGCAAAGGAACTTCTTTTAAACTATTTTTCCCTAAAGGCAAAGCACATTTTGCAGCAGAAGATATTCTTAAAGAAGTAACTAAGTCTATAAGCTATAGAGAGCGTAATCCACTGCCTAAAACAGCAAAATCTACGGAAGATGGTACTTCTGAAGAGTATAAGAGTAAGCAACACACTTTGCTTGTGGTAGAAGATAATGCAGAGCTTAGAAACTATTTAAGAGATGAGTTTAAGCAACAATACAAAGTGTTGGTGGCAAAAGATGGGCAAGAAGGCTTGCAAATGGCGAAAGAATTCTTGCCAGATGTGATCTTAACCGATGTCATCATGCCAGAAATGGATGGTTTTACCTTTTGTAAAAATATTAAAGAAGATTTAAGGACTAGCCATATTCCGCTTTTAATGCTTACAGCCAAGGCTAAAATTGATGATCGTATAGAGGGTATAGGATTAGGTGCAGATGCCTATATGGTAAAACCTTTTGATATGCGTTTATTGAGTCTTCGATTAAAGCAATTAATTACCAGTAGGCAATTAATCTTTGACAAGTATTTTGGGTCTATAAGTGGTGCAGATGAAAATGCAAATGCCTCATCATTGGATAAAGATTTTATACATAAAGTCTTAAACTATATCAATGAGAATATGAGTGATTCAGATTTAAGCGTAGAGGTATTAGCCTCTCAGTTACATTTGAGTAGAAGTCAGCTATACCGAAAAATAAAAACACTTACGGGTCAAACCGTAAATGAGTTTCTTAGAAAAATAAGATTGCAACGCGCTAAGCAAATTATTGAAACAGAAAGCGATGTAAATATTAGTGAGGTTTGTTATAAAGTAGGATTCTCTTCACCGTCTTACTTTACAAAATGTTTTAAAGCCCACTTTGGAGTTCTTCCCACAGAGATAGAGAAAAATAAATAGGCAATATGCCTTTAATTAAGTAGAAACAAATGGTGCATTTGTAACATTTGATGCGCGCATTGCATCAAATGTTGCGTTTGCCCCCATCAAAGCATGCCTTGCAACAATCTTAGTACAAGATGCTTAATGGCTGATATTTAATGTTGAATTGAGCAGATATATTTGTTACTAGCACAGTTCAAATGAAATTAAATCCTAGAAATCCTAAAATTAAACTAATGATAGAGGTTGCATTAATCGCATGCATTCTAATTCTGCTGGTTTTGATTTTTAATTAGGAGTCTTTTGAACTAAACTCAACTCAAAAAATTAAATAACTAAAACTAACTCTTTATGATGAAGAAATTCAAATTTGCGGCATTCGCGTTCTTTTTGATGTGTTCGCAATTTATTCTCGCCCAAAATTCAGTAAGTGGTGTTGTTTCTGATAATACTGGAACGCCATTACCTGGTGTATCTATTATTGTTCAAGGAACAACACGAGGAACCACTGCCGATTTTGATGGACAATACAGTATTGATAATGTAACGCCAACGGACGAGCTTATATTTTCATACATAGGTATGACAAGACAAATTATTAGCATTGGTAGCGCCACTACCTTAAATGTTACCTTATTAGAATCATCAGAAGCCTTAGATGAGGTGGTTGTTGTTGCTTATGGTAAACAGAGTAGAAGAACAGTTACTGGTGCTATTGCAACAGTAGATGCAGATGAAATTGCTTCATTACCAGTAGCAAATGCAGAGCAAGCTTTACAAGGTAGAGCTGCTGGTGTATCTGTTGTTAATTCAGGTCCTCCGGGGTCTAGTCCTCAAGTTTTGATTAGAGGTTTAGGTACTTTTGGTAACAATAGCCCTTTATATGTTATTGATGGAGTAATTGTAGGAAATCTTTCTGGAATTAGCCCTTCAGATATAGAAAACGTGTCTATACTAAAAGATGCTTCTACTACGGCATTGTATGGAGCAAGAGGTTCTAATGGTGTAGTTTTAGTAACTACCAAGAGTGGTAAAAAGGGTAAAGGAATATTAAACTTCTCTACATACTCAGGTGCTCAGGTAGTGTCTAATAGGTATGATCTTATGAACACTACTCAGTATTTACAATTCGCAGCAAATAACAACGTCTTCCCAGATAGACCTGCAGAATTATTTCAAAACAATACAGATTGGCAAGATGCAATATTTAAAGTAGGGTTTATACAAGATTATAAATTAGATTATTCTAAAGGAACAGAAAATACCACGCAATTTTTTTCAGCAGAATATTTAAAACAAGAAGGTACAATTATTAATACCGGTTTCGATCGTTATTCTTTTAGAGCGAACAGTTCCTTTACTTCAGGAAAGTTAAAGTTTGGACAAACAATGTCTGTATCTTTAAGCAAGTCTAGAGGAGAACAAAGTGGTGGTGGTAGAACATTAATAACGCATGCTGTAAACTCGGTGCCATTTTTACCAGTATTTAACCCTAATAATCGCGGTGGTTTTCAAGGCCCGGATAATGTTGGTGATAGCCAAAATGCAGAGAATCCTGTTCGTATTCAAACACTTCCAACATTTAGTAACAACAACTTTAGTCTTATTGGTAGTTTGTATGGGGAATATGACATTATAGAAGGTCTTAAGTTTAGAACTCAAATAGGGCTAGATTATTTTACTGGCAGAAATAGTACTTTTATACCTATTTTTTCTGATGATCCTAGTAATACACATGCACAAGACTATGCTTCTTATAATGCAGGTGTTTCTTTCGGTCAAGGATTAGTTTTTACAAACAGCTTAAACTACCAAAAAACATTTGCAGAAAAGCATAATCTTGAATTTTTAGCTTTAGCTGAAAAAACAGAAAACATTGATTCAGGTTTTGGTGGTAGTGCAAGAAACCTTGTTACTGATGAATTACAGCAGTTTGGACCAGATTCTCAAACTATTGCAAGTGATAATAGCAAAACAACTAGATTAGGTTATTTAGCACGATTAAATTATAATTATGATACTAAATATATTTTCTCTGCTTCTGTAAGAACAGATGCTTCGTCTAGATTTGGTGATAACAATCGTTGGGGTACTTTCCCCGCAGTATCTTTGGGATGGGTAATTTCTGAAGAAGATTTTTTTGGAGATGATAGTAGTGTAAATAATTTAAAATTAAGATCTAGTTACGGTATAACTGGTAACGATGCTATTGGAGATTACCAATACGCTGCTACTCTTGTTGGTGGTTTTGAATACCCTGTAGGAGGTTCTATTGCTCCAGGTTTTACCGAAAATGGAGGTTCAAACCCAGATTTAAAATGGGAGGAAATTACCACATTAAATTTAGGTCTTGATGTAGGTTTCTTAAATAATAAATTTACGGCTAGTTTAGAATATTTTAAAAACAGAAGTGATGATTTATTAGTGAGTTTGCCAACGCCATTATCTTCTGGTTCTCATGCTGGTAACATTACATCAAATGTTGGTTCTGTAGAAACAAAAGGTTTTGAAGCTATTTTAGGGTATAATGATAATGAAGGTGATTTTACTTGGTCTGCTAATTTTAATATTGGTTCTAGTTCTAATGAAGTTATAGTTTTAGGAGTAGATGAAATTCCTAGAAATCGACTGCAAGATGCTGCGGTTAACGTTACAAACATTCAAGTAGGGGAATCTATAGACCATTTTTATGGCTATGTTAGTGATGGTATTTATCAAACTCAAGCAGAAGTAGATGCTGTTTTTTCTGGAAACCTTGGACAAACAGATGTCCAACCTGGAGATATAAGATATAAAGATATAAATGGCGATGGAAATATTACTGCTGATGATAGAGTTGTTTTAGCAGACCCATTACCAGATTTTACGTATGGTTTAAATTTAAGTGCTAATTACAAGAATTTTGATGCTAGTTTGTTTGTTACGGGTGTACAAGGAGTTGATGTATATAATACTATTAGATATGATTTAGAAGGCGGTGCTCGTAGAGTATTTAATGGAAGTCCTGCTTTATTAAATAGTTGGACCCCGGGTAATTCAACGACTACAACACCAAGGTTTGGTGGGTCGACAGAAAACTTTGCGGTTTCAGATAGATTTATTGAGGACGGTTCTTATGCTAGGTTAAAAAATATTAGTTTGGGGTATACTTTAAATAGTGAAGTATTAAACGGTTACCTTTCTAAGCTTAGGCTGTATGCAAGTGCACAAAACTTATTTACTATAACGGATTATAATGGGTTAGATCCAGAATTAACATCTGGTGTAGATTATGGAAGATACCCACAACCAAAATCATTCTTATTCGGAGTTCAACTTTCATTTTAAAAAATTATAATCATGAAAAAATATAAAATTTTATTCCTATTTCTTTCAGGAGTTCTTGTCATAAATTCTTGTAATACAAATGATCTTGAACTATCAGATCCAAATCAAATAACCCCTGAAACTTACTTTTCAAACGAAACCCAAGTTCAGGCAGCTGTTAATGCAGCTTACGCTAACTTACAACCTGGTGCCTTATATGGTAGGTTAATGTGGTTTATGAATGATAATATGTCTCAAGAAGCTGTTAATGGTGGTGGTATGGAGCCAAATAAAGAAGTTTTTTTAAACTTTAGCTTTAACTCTACAAATGGTTTTATTAGAGACTATTGGGATGCTTGTTATAGAGGAATTAACAAGGCAAATTTTGTAATTGGTAATGCGCCAATTATTGATGCAATTCCTGAGACGGAATTAAGTAATGCAACTAAGCTTAAATTTTATGCAGAAGCTAGATTTCTACGAGCACAATACTATTGGTTGTTAGTTACTAAGTTTGGAAACATTCCATTATTAAAAAACGGAGATTTTACAGAGAGCTTAGGGAAGGAAATTAGCCCCAAAGCAGATGTTGTAGCACAAATCATAGAGGATTTAGAGTATGCTTCAATTTATTTATTGCCTAAAGCTTCTGAAGATACTGGTAGAGCTACAAAAGGTGCGGCTCAAGCCTTTTTAGGTAAAGTATTATTGTATGAAAAAAGATATGGAGATGCTTTAACTTCATTCGAAAAAATGTCAGGTTACGATTTAGAAGCGAATTTCTTAGATAACTTTTTAGAAGAAACAGAAAATGGTATAGAATCAGTTTGGGAAGTGCAATATGATTTAACTTTAGGAACTAGCAATAAATGGGGTAGTGATGGTACTGGTCAAAATCATGCTACTTTTAGAGGACAAGATTATGGAGCTCTAGATTGGTTTGGGTCTGCCCCTTCAGATGATTTAGTTAATTCTTTTGAAACTGGTGATGAGAGATTAAATGACACATTTTATTTTGCAGGTGATATTTATAATAACGGAACTAGCACCTTTAAGGCTGCAGACTTTCCAGTAGGGAGAGGTTGGAGAAAATACCAAAACTATTATAAGCAGCCAAGTGAAGTACAAGAATCTGGAATTAATGCGAAAGTAATTCGCTATGCAGATGTATTGTTAATGATGGCAGAATGTGCAAATGAAGTTAGAACTCAATCTGAGGCTATTGGTTTAATTAATAGAGTAAGAGCTAGAGCAGGGGCAACAGCAGGAGGAACGTTTGCACTGTTATCAACTACACTTTCAAAAGCACAGGTATTTGAAGCCATTGTTCAAGAAAGAAAGGTAGAATTAGCAGGAGAGCAAGTTCGTTTTGATGACCTTGTTCGTTGGGACAGAGCAGCAACTTTTTTAGCTGGGACTGGTTTTCAAGCAGGTAAAAACGAATTGTTTCCAATACCTGAAGGAGAAATTTCTTCTAACCCTAATGTTACAAGTGCCGACCAAAATCCTGGATATTAATAAAAATTAATAATTTGATTGATAAAAACGGCGTATTCTAACGAAGCGCCGTTTTTTTTATTTAAATACTAGACAGGTTTATATAAAATGTTTTACTGTAGGAAGTCTTTAAAAGATTTTAATTTCTATAACGCAAAAAATGCGGATAATAATGCAGCAGTATTGATTTTTAAAAAAATAAATAAACTTTTTCTTATGAAAAATACCATAAAACTCATTTGCTTCTCTCTTTTTCTAATACTCTTAAGTTCTTGTTCAAAAGAGGTTAAAATAGCACCGTCTAAAATTTTTAATCAATTAAAACATGCAGAAACTAACATTGATTTTAAAAATATTCTAACAGAAAATGATTCTATAAATTATTTTACCTATTCCTATATTTATATGGGCGGTGGTGTTTCGGTTGGTGATATAAACAATGATGGATTGCTAGATTTATATTTTACAGGAAATCAAGTTGCCAATAAATTGTATCTAAATAAAGGGAATTTAAAGTTTGAAGATATAACAGAAAAAGCTGGCGTTTCTGGAAATAAGGAGTGGCATACAGGGGTTACAATGGCAGATGTAAATAATGATGGTTTTTTAGATATTTATTGTTCAGTTTCTGGAAAATTTGGAACTAAAAAAAATCAATTATTTATCAATAATAAAGACAATACATTTACAGAAGAAGCAGAAAAATATGGTTTAGCAGATGAAGGAAATAGTGTAAATGCTACTTTTTTCGATTATGATAATGATGGAGATTTAGATGTGTATGTGGCTAATTATCCTCCTTTAAAATTTAATTCCCCAGCATTTGTTTATCAAATGAAAATGAAAAATGTAAAAGAAAACGAGTCTGATCACTTGTACAGAAATGACGGAGAAACTTTTACAAATGTAACTGACGAAGCAGGTTTAAAAAGTTTTGCACTCTCTTTAAGTGCGACTGTAGGAGATTTAAATAATGATGGATGGCAAGATTTATATGTTTCTAATGATTTTAGTTCTCCTGATTTTATGTACATCAATCAAAAAGATGGAACTTTTAAAGAAGTTGTAAAAAAAGCAACCGCACATACGGCATTTTATGGTATGGGAGTTGATATTGCTGATTTTAATAATGATGGAAATTTAGATATTTTTCAAGTAGATATGGATGCTAAAAGTAACCGTAGACAAAAAGCAAATATGGCAAGTATGAATCCAGATTTATTCTGGGGTGTTGTTGATGCTGGCTTTCATTATCAATATATGCAAAACTGCTTTCAAGTAAATTCTGGTGTTTTTGATGACGGAATTCCATATTTTTCAAATATTTCTAGAATTACAGGTACTTCTTCAACAGATTGGAGTTGGGGTCCTTTAATGGCAGATTTTGATAATGATGGGTTGAAAGATGTTTTTATTACAAATGGTACAAGAAGGGAAGTAAATAATAGAGATTATTTCAAAAAATTAGAAGAAGCGAATGTAGATAAGAGCAAGTCTTTAGAGATGAGTTTACTAATTCCATCAGAAAAAATAGATAATTTTATTTTTAAAAATAATGGAAATCTAAATTTCGAAAAAGCTAATAAAAAATGGGGAATTGAATATGAAGGCTTTTCTAACGGAGCAGTGTATGCAGATTTAGATAATGATGGCGATTTAGAAATTATCACCAATAATATTGATGATTACGCAGCTGTTTTTGAAAACAAGAGTGCTGATAATACTAATTTTTTAAAGGTTCGGTTTAAAGGAGGTCCAAAGAATAAATTCGGATTAGGAAATCGAGTTTATGTTAAAACTGCAGATCAAACTCAAATGCAAGAATTAACCTTAACAAGAGGTTTTCAATCTTCAGTGGCACCAGAATTGCATTTTGGTTTAGGTACAATTTCTGAAATTGAAGAAGTAAAGGTGGTCTGGCAAAATGGCAAAACTCAAGAACTAAAAAACGTTAAAGTAAATCAGACCTTAGTGGTACATATCACCGATGCGAAACTTGCTATTGATAAGGAAGTAGCATTAGCACTGCAATTTTCCAATGAGCTTTCTGTTTTTCCAACCTATAGGCATCTTGAAAATACTTATGATGATTTTAAAGATCAAATTTTGTTACCTCATAAAATGTCTTCCTTTGGTCCTGCGCTAGCGGTGGGCGATCTAAATAATGATGGCTTAGATGATTATTTCATTGGAGGTTCTAAAGGAACTACTGGTGCCTTATTTTACCAACAAAATAGTAGTTTTGAACAGCAAGAAGGTTCCTTTTTAGAAGCGGATAAGCAAAGCGAGGATGTTGGTGCCTTAATTTTTGATGCAGATAATGATGGTGATAATGATTTGTATGTGGTAAGTGGTGGTTATGAATTTTCTACCACAGCAAAAGAACTTCAGGATAGAATATATTTAAACGATGGTCATGGCAATTTTATGAAGAGTAAACCCGATGCACTTCCTAGCATGTTGGTGAGTGGTTCTAAGGTGTATAGTGGCGATTTTGATCTAGACGGAAAACAAGATATTTTAGTTTTAGGAAGGCAAACACCAGGCAATTATCCTTTACCTACCACTACGTATTTGCTTAAAAATGTGAGTGAAGGTAGCACGGTGAAATTTGAGCATTTTACGAATATGCAGCCTAAAGAATTTTTTGAACTAGGGATGGCTACTAGTGCTGTAATTACAGATTATAATAATGACAAACGGGAAGATATTATTATTGTGGGAGAGTGGATGCCTATTCGGGTATTTAAAAATACACCCAACGGATTTGTAGAAACTTCCGAAGAATTGGGTCTTACTAAGGATACTGCTGGATGGTGGTGGACTATAAATCAAGGCGATTTTGATGGCGATGGCGATATGGATTATGTCTTGGGTAATAATGGTAAGAATTATAAATACAAGGCAACTAATGATGCTACATTTGACATTTTTGTAAATGATTTTGATAAAGATAATAGGAAAGATATTGTTCTAAGTTATTATAATGAAGGCAAGCAATACCCACTTCGCGGTAGAGAGTGTTCATCTCAACAAATTCCTGGAATAAAAAATAAGTTTCAAGATTATGAAAGTTTTGCAGAAGCTACTCTAGAAGAGGTATATACAGAAAAGTCATTAGAAAATGCCTTGCATTATCAAGTAAAATCTTTTGAGAGTGTGTACCTAGAAAATAAAGGAGATCAGTTTGTAATACATCAATTGCCTGCAGCGGCTCAGCGTTCGAATACCACACAGTTTCTTGTGAAAGACATCAATAAAGACGGTTTTTTAGATGTACTAGGAGCAGGAAATTTATTCAGTTCAGAAATAGAGACGCCTAGAAATGATGCTGGTATTGGGTACTATTTACAGGGAGATGGAAAAGGGGGATTCACCTCTATTCCAGCAAATCTATCGGGATTCTTTTTACCAGGAGATGTAAAAGATATGAGCTTTATTACAGCAAATAATCAACCCTATATCTTGGCAGTTAAAAATAACGATCAGCTCCAAGTTATAAAGCTGAAACCCTGAATCAGGGGCTTTCAATAAACGCAATGCTTCATTTTTAATAGAGAATGTTCCATTTCTAATATCCATTAATCACCTTAATAAATAGCTTTGTAAGGCTAGGGTTTCTCTATAAATTAATTTTTTAATACCTATAAAAAATTAGGTATCGTAAACTAAAACTCAGAATAAAATACAAATAATTAAATACTCAACTATGAAAACAACTAAATTACTACTTACCTTATTTTATAAGTGTTATGCTATTTTCTTGTGAAGAAGATGATAGTGAATACGTTGTAGTACTATCCGGTGCACCTTCTTATTGTGCTACTGTTTCTCTAGAAGATTCTGGAATTTATTATATTGAAAATACCACAGCTAATAAGGGCAATTTTTATAGCTATTTTGAGGTTTCATATGCTAACGTGAAGTCCAATGGAAAATAAATTTTAGAATATTATTTTGGTAGTTCAGGAATTACAACACTAAAACGTACTGTAGTAGGTACCTACGATTATGAGGTAGTTCTTCAAGAAATTGATGTCGCAGTTTTTTAAATATACTCTAATGATACTGTTTTACTAAACGGAGATTTAGAACAAGCTGATCGCGCTAATTTTACCAACGCGAATAAGAATAATGGCGCTGATAATAGGACGGTAGAACTTAGCGATGTATACGATGGTAGCAGAGCTCTTAAAGTATCTAATGCAGAAGAAGAGCCAGCAGCGTTAAAGTGTAATTTGTAAGTGATGCATTTGATACGGAAACGGGTAAAGCGTATACCGCTTCAATTCGGACTAAGGGTGCGGGAGCAGATGTACGTTATGCTACAAATTCTAAGTTTGGAGATGAGCTGTAAGTTCCTAATTATGTCGCTACAGAGGAATGGACGAAAAATTCTTGAGCCTGCACCGCAAATACAGTGACTAGAAGCTCATTAGACTTAAACAAATCTGCAACTACTTTTTATGTAGTTGCAATCAAAGAAAATAAAGATTAATATATCAACAAAAAAATAACAATGATTAAAATAACTAAATTTTTAGTAGCTACATTTTTACTTCTCGTGGCAGTATCTTGTAGTAATAAGGATTCTGGAGAGGACCAAGAGCCAATAATTCCAATTAATAAAATACAAGCTAGTTTTGATTTTGAAGTCTCAGAAACAGACGGGAATCTTGTTTATTTGAATAATACCACTGTAGGTTCAGGAGAATATACAAGTGTGTGGGACTTTGGAAAAGGAGGTGCAACTGTAAATGATGCTTCAGGTAAAGAAGAAGTTCGTTATGATGCACTAGGAGAGTATACGGTAACACTTACTGTAACCAATACAGCTGGAAGTACATCTGCCAGTAAAAATATTCTAGTAGATGAAGGTGGTATTTGTCCTAACGGAGTGTGTAGTTCAGGCTCAGGTACTTTAAAAGATGCAGCAACCGATTTTTCTGTAGGGATGATTACAAGAGCGAGTTACATTAATGGAGGTGGGCAACATACCGCGCTATTAAAGCAAGAATTTAATAACCTTTCTTCTGAATATGAAATGAAGATGAATATAATGTACCCATCAGAAGATACGTATGATTTTTCTGCAGGAGATGTTATCGTTGCTTTTGCTCAAGAAAACGATATGAATGTACATGGTCATGCATTAATTTGGCATAATGCTACTCCTAGTTGGGTAGAAGATTTTACGGGTACAGATGCAGAATTTGAGGCTATGGTAGAGGATTATATTACAACCACAATGAATCATTTTAAAGGTAAAGTACGTTCTTGGGATGTGGTAAACGAAGCAATTGCAGATGATAATGGAAATGCTTTAAGAGGTTCTATTTTTAAAGATAGAATGGGTGATGATTATGTGAGAAAATGTTTTCAATTTGCTAGAAATGCAGATCCAGACGCCTTGCTTTTTTATAACGATTATAATTTTGCTTCGAGTGCTTCAAAAAGGGCTGCAATCTTTAATCTTATAGATGGCTTAGGAGATTTAATTGATGGTGCTGGTGCACAAATGCACATTTCATACAATGGTCCTGCTGCATCAGAGATCCAAGCAGTGGTAAATGGTACCGTGTCTAGAAACTTATTGATGCATTTCTCAGAACTTGATATACGCACTAATCCAGAAAAAGATGAAGCTGTTATGGAATTGTCTAGCGCTAGAGGAGCACAGCAACAAGCAAAATTTAAAGAAGTAGTGCAAATTTATAACGCTATTCCTATTGACAATAAATTTGCCCTAACGGTATGGGGATTAAGAGATAATGAATCGTGGTTATTAGAGTTTCATGGTGTTCCAGATTGGCCACTATTATTTGATGAAAATTATGATAAGAAATTAGGGTACATAGGATTCTTAGAAGGTTTAAATTAAGAAACAATCACGTATAACGAGCCGTCAAAAAAGTTAACTTTTTGACGGCTTTTTTATTTTTAATTATGAAAAATAGTATTTTAATAGTAAGCGTAGCACTCCTCATAATAGCTTGCTCTTCGTCAACGGACAAAGAGGACAGCGCTCCAGTGATTCCAGGAACGGTACTAACGTGCCTAGACGGCATTATAAATGGTTTAGAGACAACAATAAATTGTGGTGGCACTAGCAGTGAGCCCTGTACTTCAGGAACCGTATTACTTCCAGAAAGTGGCTATGATGCTCCTTAATCTTATGAGGGGTATGTTTTGCGATGGAATGATGAATTTGATGCGGCTACCTTGACGAATCAAAATTGGAGTTTTCATAAAGGTACTGGTTGTCCAAATTTATGCGGGTGGGGAAATAATGAACTACAGTAGTATACGGAAAATAATCATGCGCTTAAAAGTGGGAATTTAGTCATTACCGCTATAAAAGATAACGTATCAGATTAGAAGTATATTTCAACAATAATCCATACTGCTGATAAATTTGAATTCCAATATAGCCAAGAGCTATTAGAGTGGCTATGCCTAATGCAATGCGTACTTGGGCGGCATTGTAGTTGTTTATTAAAGAATACATTGTTGAGGATCCTGCCGCTTGGTGGCCTAATGGTGGCTAAATAGATATTATGGAGTATCTAGGAGGCAGGGCCAGCAGAACTATTAGGAACTGCGGATTACGGGCGTAATCTAGTGAGCCATCAATTTAATTCGGTATACTCCAAAACTCCTGAAGAAGATTTTACCGCAGGATATCATGTATTCTCCATAATCTGGGAAGAAAATAAAATTACTTGGTAACTTAATAACCAGCCTTACCATACACTCGCTCCCTAAAAGACAAATGGACAACCGTATCCTTTTAATGATACTTTTTATTTGGTAATGAATCTTTCAGTAAGAGGTAATTTACCGGTACCGCAAATTGCTTCGCAGTATCCGGCATTTTAAGTATAGACTATGTGCGTGTTTTTCAGAAAAACTAATCGCGATAAGGGTCTAAAGTTTCTATGCTACCATCTTCTCGATATGTTATTTCTGCCACTTTTACAGATCTTAAATGGGTAACTCCTTTAGATAAACTAGCGTCATGGTAGAACAAATACCATTTATTCTCTACTTCACAAATAGAATGGTGAGATGTCCACCCTACTACAGGATTCAATATTCTACCTGCGTAGGTAAAAGGGCCGTATGGAGTATCACCCATAGCATAACATATAAAATGGGTATCGCCTGTAGAGTAAGAGAAATAATATTTTCCATTGTATTTATGCAACCAGGCAGCCTCAAAAAAGCGTCGATCATTATCGCCAGCTAATAGTAAGTTTCCATTTTCATCTAAAAGCTCTATTTCTTTAGGTTTTTCTGAAAACTCCAATAGATCATCTGTCATTTTGGCGACATAAGGGAGTAGTGCCGGTTCATGGTCTTCAGGAAGAAAAGCGGTAGGGCTATCGGGTTGTTCTGCATTAAATTGTCCAGTTCTCCAGCGTTGTAATTGTCCGCCCCATAGACCTCCGAAATACATATAATAGCTACCATCGTCATCTTTAAAAACGGCAGGGTCAATAGAAAAACTATCTTTAATAGCTTCTGGTTGTGCTGTAAAAGGTCCCGTAGGAGAATTACTTATGGCTACTCCAATTCTAAAAATACCATCATGTGCTTTAGCAGGGAAGAATAAATAATAGCTCCCGTCTTTTTCATTCGCATCTGGAGCCCACATTTGCTCTTTAGCCCAAGGTACATCATTTACGTGCAAAGCAACACCATGATCTATTGCTTCACTAGTTATAGAATCCATAGAAATCACATGGTAATCTTCCATAGCAAAATGACTACCTAAATCGTCAAATGCTTCGCCTGCATCAATATCATGAGAGGGATAAATATAAATTTTACCATTGAATACGTGTGCAGACGGGTCTGCAGTATACATATGGTCTACTAAGGGTTGAGAAATTGCTTTGGCATTTAATGCATCAAAATTAATGTTTTCAATAGATTCTTCTGGCATGACTTTTTTTATTCTGTTGTACTAATTCTTCGTTGTTTTAAATCTTCTTCAATAATAAGCTCCATCTTTTTATTAATAGGATAGAACTTCAGGAGGATAATCCCTAAGAAAAATGGTATGGAAGCATAGACACTCATAGAGATTTTAATTCCGTTTATGGTTTCTATATCTTGTAATTCTAGTGCAGCGTCATAATTAAAATGACCTAAGAGTAGCGTTACAAAAGAACCCCCAAAGGTGAGTCCTAATTTTAAGCCTACGAGCATTGCAGAAAATATAATTGCGGTTGCCCTTCTGTTATTTTTCCATTCAGAATAATCGGCAACATCTGCAATCATAGCCCATAATAAAGGTATAGTAACACCGTAAAAGAAGCCATGTAATATCTGTGTAGAAAACATAAGAATGATGGCATCAGGAGGATAGAAATAGAACACAACGATAAATAATGTGGCTATAAATAATGCTACTCCAAATACATCACGTTTACCATAGGTATCGGCTAATTTTTTAGAGAATAGAATTCCTATAATCATAAAGATGATTCCACCAGCATTAAATACACTAAACCCGTATCCTGGGGCATCATCTAGGTTTGATATTCCAATACTTTCAAAGAAATTTATAAGATCAGGTTCACTTACATAGTTTTCAAAATAATAGATATACATTCCGCCTTTTAAAGCCAAGGAGATAAAAACTAGGGTAGTTAAAACGAGCATGATCAACCAAGGCTTGTTTTTAACTAAATCGCTTACATCTTCTTTTATACTAGACTGGTTTTCCTCTTTAGGAACAATACGCTCTTTAGTAGTAAAAAAAGTAATTAGTAATAGTACAGTACCTATAATAGCTAGGTAGGTCATTACTTTTTCCATTCCTATAGCTTGGTTACCTTCGCCAACATAATTTACTACAGGATATAACAACACTTGAATCATAAATTGCGCTGCCATTACAGCAATAAATCGGTAGGATGAAATACTATTACGTTCTGCCATGTTTCCTGTAATTACCCCGCTTAAAGCAGAGTAAGGCAAGTTGTTTGCAGCATAAAACAGCAAGAGTAAAGTATAGGTAATAAAGGCATAAATAACTTTTCCTTGATCACTAAAATCGGGCGTACTGAAGGTAAGGATTGAGATAATTCCGAAAGGAACGGCAGTAAATAAAATCCAAGGTCTAAATTTACCCCATCTAGATTTTGTCCTATCAGCCAAAGCTCCTATAATCGGATTGAAAATAATAGCAGCAAATAAGCCAACGAAAAATATAATGGCGCTTGCTGTTCCTGTCGGGATTTTATAAATATCCGTATAGAAATAAGCAAGGAAAGTCATTAAGGTTTGAAAAATAAGATTGGCAGAAAGGTCTCCCAGTGCATACCCTATTTTTTCTAAGGTGCTAAGTTTTTGCGAGTTTGAACTCATAGGAATCAGAGAATTACAAAATTCTGTAAGAATAGAATTGGTTAGTTATTTTGTTTTAGCGCAATAATTTCGTGGTATGCATCCTTAGGTTGGTAGGCTCTATCAAATAAAAGCGGATAATTTGTTCGCCCGTTTATTGGCCAGTCATTTAACCAAGTTTCACGATCTGTTACGCCCCAAAAAGTAACTCTACTTATAGCTTCCTTATGTTTTAAAAAGAGGGAGAATAAATCTTTGTATCTAACAGAGAGTGCCTTATTTATAGAATCATTCATTCCATCAGCATAAGGATTCATCGTAATATCACCTTCATATGTAGAATAGTCTTGTTCTACGGCCGCTCCGTCTAATTCCCAAGGGTTAGGGAGCGCAGTAATATCTAGCTCTGTAAACATGACCTTCACCCCTAATGCAGCAAAAGCTTCAATACTATCTTCTATATCTTTAAGAGTAGGCCCAGGAATAGAATAATGGCCCTGCATTCCAATGCCATCAATCTTAACACCTTTAGCTTGTAATTTTTTTACTAAACGTACAACGCCTTCTCTTTTTTCAGGTTTCCATAAGTTGTAATCATTGTACACCAAAGAAGCTTCAGGATCTGCTTTCGCAGCTTCCGTAAATGCAATTTCTAAATAGCTATCGCCCATTACATTGTACAATAGTGATGTTCTAAAACTACCATCTTCATTTAAAGCTTCATTTACCACATCCCAAGAATCTATTTTGCCTTTATAGCGAGAGACAATTGTTTTCACATGATGCTTTATAATAGTTGCCATTTCCGTGCTATCTTTTATGGTATTCATCCAATCTGCAATTTGGCTATGCCATACTAGGGTATGACCAACAATATGCATATCGTTTTCTAGTCCAAGATTTACGTAAGCATCTGCTTCGTCAAAAAAGAAGGTGTCTTTTGCAGGATGTAGATACATCCATTTCATAATATTCTCAGGGGTAATAGTATTGTACTCTTTGGTAACAAGGTTAAGACCAAGTGTATCGGTCTTATTTATGTGACTACTATTAATGGCCGCTCCCACATAGAAATCATCAGCAAAAGCATTTTTTAGGCTGATGGGTGTTTGTTCTTTCGTTTGGTTTTCTACTTCTTTTTTCTCCGTTTTACAACTAAAAAAGGTAAGGAACATTAAAAATAAGGGCGCAATTCTTAGCATATTCTATTTCGTTTAAATATTTTTTTAAAGGTATTTTTTTGAGGGTATAAATGGATACTAAGATTGAAGCAAACAGTGAAACATTTGTTGCACTTAGGGTGTTTAAAGGGGTATTCAGTCTTTTTGAGCTTGGGTAGTATTTTTTTTGTACGTAATTTCTGTAGAAAATAACATGCTAAAAAAGGAGGCTTAATCTTGGGGTTTTAGCTCCTTTCTACGATGCGTATCACTTGTTTGTTTTTTAGAAGATTGTAAAGAATTTACGTAAACCTTTACGTAAATCATCTTTTCAAAATAGCCTTACACCGCTGTAAAGTTGTCCTTAGGGCGCTAATGATTGTACGTAAGACTTTTTTTTGGAAAAAAAGACAAGGCTAAATTTGAAATCGCTACCGCTCAAAACTCATTTTTATTTGGAGGTTGGCTAGCTATGGTGCTAATTTTATACGGCTAAAGAGAGGTGTTTAGCACCTATTATCTTGTAAGATTTTCCCTAGAAGGTGCAAAACAAGGTATAGCGTAAGTAGGAGGAGACTGTTGATAAAAGTTTTTTTCTGAAACAATCCTACAGACTCACGAACTACAAATTATAGATTCATAAATAATCAACTTTAAAAAGGAATATGAAATTTTTTATTGATACAGCAAATTTAGAACAGATTAAGGAAGCTCAAGCTTTAGGCGTATTAGATGGTGTAACCACTAACCCTTCTTTAATGGCAAAAGAAGGAATTACAGGGAAAGCAAACATCTTAAAACATTATAAAGACATATGTGCTTTGGTAGAAGGCGATGTAAGTGCAGAAGTAATTGCAACAGATTATGCAACCATGATTTCTGAAGGAGAGGAATTAGCCGCATTGCACCCACAAATTGTGGTTAAATTACCTATGATTAAAGATGGTATTAAAGCGTGTAAGTATTTTTCAGACAAAGGTATTAGAACTAATGTAACCTTAGTATTTTCTGCTGGGCAAGCTTTGTTAGCTGCAAAAGCAGGAGCTACCTATGTGTCTCCTTTTTTAGGAAGGTTAGATGATATTTCTACCGATGGGATGCATCTTATTTCAGAGATTAGACTTATTTATGATAACTACAATTTTAGTACGCAAATACTTTCTGCTTCTGTTCGTAATACAATGCATGTTATTAATTGTGCTAAAATAGGATCTGATGTAATGACCGGACCATTATCCGCAATTTCAGGATTACTAAAACACCCACTTACCGATAGTGGATTAGCACAGTTTCTAGCAGATTACCAAAAAGGAAATTAAACATGGAAATAGAACAATTAGAACAACAGGTTTCTCAAACTAGGAGAGATATTTTAAGAATGGTACATAAAGTAAGTTCAGGACATCCTGGAGGTTCTTTGGGGTGTACCGAATTTTTAGTCGCATTATATAATGAAGTGATGGACTTAAAAGAACCTTTTACCATGAATGGTGTAGGGGAAGACCTCTTCTTTTTATCTAATGGACATATCTCTCCTGTTTTTTATAGCGTATTGGCACACAGAGGATATTTTCCGGTAGCAGAGTTAGCTACGTTTCGCTTATTAAATACACGCCTGCAAGGGCATCCAACCACGCATGAAGGTTTGCCAGGAGTGCGTATTGCTTCAGGATCTTTAGGTCAAGGCTTGTCTGTAGCACTTGGGGCTGCACAAGCGAAAAAGTTAAATAAGGACACTAAATTGGTATACACCTTACATGGTGATGGCGAATTACAAGAGGGCCAGAATTGGGAAGCAATTCTTTATGCCTCCGGAAAAAAGGTTGATAATTTAATTGCAACGATTGATTTAAATGGGCAGCAGATAGATGGTGCTACAGAGCAAGTGATGCCTATGGGTAGCATTAAGGCAAAGTTTGAAGCTTTTGGTTGGGATGTTTTAGATATTCCAGAAGGCAATGATTTAAAAGCTGTTCTAGCAGGATTAAAAGAGGCAAAATCTAGAACAGGAAAAGGAAAACCTGTATGTGTGCTCCTTCATACGGTTATGGGGAACGGCGTAGATTTTATGATGCATACGCATGCTTGGCATGGCAAAGCACCTAATGATGAACAGTTAGCAAAGGGCTTAGCACAGAATCCAGAAACTATAGGCGATTATTAATCCATCAGCTAGACACACAATTATTGAAATTATAGCATGAAAAAATATACATACACAGAAAAAAAAGATACCCGAAGCGGTTTTGGAGCAGGCCTAGCAGAATTAGGAAGAACCAACCCTAATGTGGTTGCACTTTGTGCAGATTTGATAGGTTCTCTAAAAATGGAAAAATTCATAGAAGAGAATCCAGAACGTTTTTTTCAAATAGGAATTGCAGAGGCCAATATGATGGGGATTGCTGCAGGATTAACCATAGGCGGTAAAATCCCGTTTACAGGAACTTTTGCTAATTTTTCTACGGGTAGGGTTTATGATCAGATTAGACAATCTATTGCATATTCTGGGAAAAACGTAAAAATCTGCGCTTCCCATGCAGGGTTAACTTTAGGAGAAGATGGTGCCACGCATCAAATTCTAGAAGATATAGGTCTAATGAAAATGTTACCGGGAATGACGGTAATTAATACCTGTGATTACAACCAAACAAAAGCAGCAACTATAGCCATAGCTGATTATGATGGTCCAGTTTATTTGAGATTTGGAAGGCCTGTAGTGCCTGTTTTTATGCCAGAAGGCACCTTTGAAATAGGAAAGGCCATACAATTAACAGAAGGTACAGATGTGACTATTGTAGCTACAGGGCATTTAGTTTGGGAAGCGCTACAAGCAGCAGAAGCCTTAGAAGAACAAGGATATAGTGCTGAGGTGATCAACATCCACACTATAAAACCTTTAGATGATGCCGCAATACTAAAATCAGTTAAGAAAACAGGTTGCGTTGTGACAGCGGAAGAGCATAATATACTAGGCGGATTAGGAGAAAGTGTAGCCCGCTTATTAACCACACAACTGCCAACGCCACAAGAATTTGTAGGGACTAAGGATACGTTCGGAGAATCGGGTACGCCAGCGCAATTAATGGAGAAATATGGTTTAAATGATAAAGCCATTATAGCAGCAGTACTTAAAGTAATAAAGCGCAAAGGCTAAGCTTTATTAGATAGAGGATACATCAGCGTTAAATTTTAATAGTTGAAAATAGATTTGAAGATGGGGAATGTTAAATGGGGAATTATAGGATTAGGAAGTATTGCACATCAATTTTGTGAGGACTTAGCGTTGGTAGCAGATGCTGAAATTTATGCAGTTGCATCACGGGATAGTACAAAAGCCGAAGAGTTTCGGCGTGCACATAAGGCGGTAAAGGCTTATGGAAATTATGATGCGCTCCTCAAGGATCCTAATGTAGCTATCATATATGTAGCTACGCCTCATAATTTTCATGCAGCATTGAGCATTGCAGCTTTAGAACACGGCAAGCATGTATTGTGTGAAAAACCTATCGCCTTAAATTATAGTCAAGCTTCACAAATGATTCAGGCTTCAAAAAAAGCGCAGAAATTTTTTATGGAAGCTTTTTGGACCCGTTTTAATCCTACGTTTAAAGAAGTGCTTTCTAAGGTGCAAAATGGCGCTATCGGAACGGTAAACTATGTGAATGCAGAGTTTGCTTTTCCGATGCAAATACCTAAAGGGAGTAGAATGACCGATTTGAATTTAGGAGGAGGGTCATTACTAGATATGGGAGTATATCCTCTTTTTCTATCCTATATGATTTTTGGTAAACCTAAAAAAATATTGGCATCTTCTAGCTTTTTTGAAACAGGAGCAGATCAGCAGACCGCCGTTATTTTACAGTATGATCATGCACAAGCTGTGCATCATAGTAGTTTTATGTCTGCTACTCCAATGACGCCTACCATTAGTGGTACAGAAGGTTATATTACTATTGATGCTATTTGGCATGAAGCGCAGGGGTATAGCATTACTAGAAATGATCAAGAAGAAAAATTTCAGCTACCAACCTTGGGCAAAGGCTTTACCTATGAAATAGAAGAGTGCCATTCTTGTATTCAAAATAATAAAATAGAGAGTAGCATATGGTCTCATGAAAACAGTTTAGAATTAATCGCCATTGTAGATGAAGTACGAGTGCAAACAGGATTGAAGTTTCCTGTTGCAGGGGGAATTTAATAGCCAATACATGAAGAAATCAATTCTTATCGCAATAGTAGTTTCCCTAGGAGGGTTTTTATATGGTTTTGATGCTGGGATTATTTCTGGAGTAATGAATTATGTGACCCCAGAATTTAATTTAACTAAATTTCAAGAAGGGTGGATTCCTAGTTCGCCATTATTCTCCGCAATGTTTGCCATGTTAATTGCTGGTAAATTGAGTGATGTCGTGGGACGTAAAAGTGTATTGCTAGCTGTCGCATTTCTGTATGCCTTATCGGCTGTATTATCTGCTTTTTCCATTTCGTATGAGATGTTGTACATTGCTAGAATGATAGGTGGGGTAGCCTTTGGCGCCGCACTGGTTATTGCACCCGTATATATAGCCGAAATTTCTTCTGCAGCCAATAGGGGTAAGTTGGTATCCGTACAGCAATTAAATATTGTGTTAGGTTTTTTTGCCGCCTTTTTAAGTAACTATTATTTCAATGATACTTTCTCCTCAGGAACAAGTACTTTTCTAACAGAAGATACCATATGGCGTTGGATGTTAGGAGTAGAGCTTTTACCTGCACTACTTTATTTTATAGGAATGTTTTTTGTGCCTAAAAGTCCACGGTGGTTGTTTGCCAACGATCAAAAAGAACAAGGATTAAAGGCACTGGTAAGCTTATACGGAGAAGAAAAAGCAGCACTAGAAGCAGAAGCTATAACTAAGAGCTTAGCAAATAGTAATTCTGATGAAAAAATTAAGTTCAAAGAAATTTTCAAACCTTCTTTAAAAATAGTGTTAACCATAGGTGTCATTTTAGGGATCCTCCAACAAATTACTGGAATTAATGCTATCTATTATTACGCAACCGCAATCTTTAAACAAACAGGTATAGGAACGGACGCTTCTTTTGCCTCCGGTATTTTATTAAGTTTTACCACAGTAGTTTTTACGGTCATCGCCATGTTCTTAATTGATAAAATGGGAAGAAGACCCTTATTGCTCATTGGAGTTGGAGGTATTGCATTAAGCATGCTTCTCTGCGCCTATGGCTTTAAAAATGCAACGTATAAAATAACTGCGGCAACGTTAACCACACTTAGTCCTATGGATATTTCTAATATAGAACCCTTGGAGGATACCGTATTTACGAGTGATGTTGCTTTTAAAAATGCGATGAAAGCCGCGCTGGGCGATCAAGTCTACGCGAAGCATGAAGGCGATATTTTAGAAGCTGCAACACGTATGAACGCAACGCTTGTTTTGATAGGTGTTCTAGGCTTTATTGCTTGTTTTGCTTTTTCTCTTGGACCGGTTATGTGGGTGATGTTATCAGAACTCTTTCCTACCAAATACCGTGGATTAATGATTGGTTTTGTTGGCTTCTTAAACGGATTAATAAGTTGGTTGGTCACTCAAATTTTTCCTTGGGAATTGGCAACCATCGGAAATGCATTTACTTTTTTAATTTATGGTGTAATCGCGATAGTAGGCTTTTTAATATTGCTAAAGAAACTACCGGAAACCAAAGGAAAAACCTTGGAACAAATAGAACTAGACTTAGTCTCTAAATAGTACAACTGAACATGAGCTATATTACCAATCCTATTCTTAAAGGTTTTAATCCAGATCCGTCCATTTGTCGTGTAGGCGATGATTATTACATCGCTACATCTACTTTTGAATGGTTCCCAGGAGTGCAGATTCACCATTCAAAAGATTTAAAAAATTGGGAGGTAATAGCACATCCCTTAGATCGTATTTCACAATTAGAGATGAAAGGGGTTCCTGATTCTTGTGGCGTTTGGGCGCCTTGCTTGTCGTACCATAATGGTTTGTTTTATTTGGTATATACCAATGTAAAATCTTTTGATGGTGTCTGGAAAGATACCCCCAATTATGTGGTGACCAGTGCAGATATTTTAGGAGAATGGAGTGAGCCTGCGTATTTAAATTCTTCGGGTTTTGATGGTTCTTTTTTTCATGATGGCGCTAAAACATGGTTTATCACTATGTTGGTAGATCATAGGAAAGGCAAATTTTTTGGCGGTATTGAACTGCAAGAATTTCATTTAGAACAAAGAAAATTAATAGGAGAAGTTTTTTACCTTACCGAAGGTACCGAGATAGGCTTGTCGGAAGGGCCGCATCTCTATAAACGTAATGGATATTATTACCTGCTGTTGGCAGAAGGAGGTACGGAATATGGTCATGCGGCTACAGTAATGCGCTCTAAAAGTATCACAGGCCCCTATGAGGCCAATACAAATAACCCAATACTAACTACAAGAAATTATCCAGGCCATGCGTTGCAAAAAGCAGGTCATGCTTCTATGGTCGCAACAGCTCATGGAGATTGGTACATTGTTTTTCTTGTGGGTAGGCCCTTAACAAAATTAGGTCCTTGTATTCTAGGAAGAGAAACTGCTATCGAAGAATTGGTATGGAAAGAGGATTGGCCTGTTTTAAAAATAGAAACCAGTCTTCCTAGGCTTGTAATTCCTACTCCAAACCTTCCAGAATTTAGCCTAAAAAAAACGGAGCTAAGAGCTAATTTTGAAACTGAAGAATTGAGTCTTGATTTTCAGTCCTTGCGGGTACCCAAGACTCCAGATTGGTTTTCCTTAACAGAACGGAAAGGGTATGTACGACTTAAAGGAAAAGAATCTTTAAGCTCTACTCATACCCAAGCTTTGATCGCTAGGAGACTTCAGCATTTTAATGCAGAAGTACAGACAAGAATAGAATTTGAACCTGAAAATTTTCAGCAATTAGCAGGTCTCATCGTGTATTACAATACAGGACATTACCACTACCTATATATTTCTATGGAGGAAGGAGAAAAAGTAGTATCCGTACTTACTTCTGATAACTTTGAAATTATAGAGCAAAAACAACGCCTCACTATTCCTAGCGGAATTCCTATAGTATTGAGAGCGGTAATAGCTCATGATGCGCTTCAATTTAGTTTTAGTACTAATGAAATAGATTTTCAACCTATAGGAGCGGTATTGGATATGAGCATTCTGTCCGATGATTATGTGCGGGAAGGAAGTGAGCGCTACAGACCTGCATTTACAGGATGTTTTGTAGGGATGTGTTGTCAAGATTTGAAAACAAATAATAAACAAGCAGACTTTGATTGGTTTGAATACAAACCTTTAGAAGACCACGAATAGCATTTAAAAAATAAATCTATGAAATTTAACTATAGTATATGGATTGCGAGTGCAGTGTTACTTTTTTCTTGTAAAAACGGTACAGATAAGAAGGATTTAGTAACAGAAGTACCAGCTGCAAAAAATGAAAGAAAACTAGCGAAGTTTGAGCCAAAAGACGGTGTTTTGATCTTTGTGGGGCAAGAACTAGAAGCGGTAGGTGGTTTAGAGGCCTATAATGACGGGTATTTAGATCATTTTCAAAAACCTGCTGGCTGGACGACCTATACCAATATTAACCCAGGAGAAGAATCATTTGGAAGAATTCAAGAGGGTTTGGATGGTTTGTACGAAACTGCAGATTGGGGAGATAATGACTATAATGCAAGTTTGCAACTCGCAGCGCCAGCCTATGAAAATATGGCATTGGCTATAGGTTTGCAATTTGTAAATCATGAAGAAAAAATAGCCGATGGTACCCATGACCACTTCACCTATAAACTAGCAGAATTTCTAAAATCTTTAGGAAAGCGACCTGTGTTCTTAAGGATTGCTTATGAATTTGATGGTGAACCATGGAATCATTATGATAAAGAACAGACCCTGAAAGCCTACAAGCGTATGGTAGATATTTTGAGAAAAGAAGGCGTTACCAATACGGCATATGTTTGGCAATCTACAGGCTTTATGTCTCAGAGTCAACAAGAATTAGAATCTTGGTACCCAGGAGATGCGTATGTCGATTGGTTAGGGTTTTCATTCTTTAATAGGTGGGAAGATCAAAAAATGATTGCTTTTGCTCGTGAAAAAGGAAAGCCTGTTTTTATAGCGGAAGCATCGCCAACCATTTCAGGGAAAGATGCGAAGGCAACAGGCAATACCATAGAAACACAATTGAGTAATCCCGAGCAAGCAGAAGAAGCGTGGCAAAAATGGTTTGTACCTTTCTTTAAAACGATAGATGACAACAAAGATGTGGTAAAAGCAGTGCATTACATAAATTGCCATTGGGATTCACATCCTATGTGGAAAGATAATTCCACCTTTAAAAATATAGATGCGCGACTACAACTAAGTGATACCATCAGCAAACGGTGGGTAGATAAAATATCTAAAGAACTATTTATACAATCTTCACCTAATTTGTATGAAGATTTGTATCAGAATAAGTAAATTACTATAGTTTTCGGGTAGAATTTCGATAGATCAAATTGGTTTTAATCACCTTGGTTTCAAATGCAGTCGTATCTGTTTCCTTTTCTTCAATACGCGCAATTAATTTTTCGGTAGCTTTTTTACCAATATAATTCGCGTGTTGATTGATACAGGTTACAGACGGGGTCACATACTTGTAGAGATTGCCATTGGTATAGCCTACAAAAGATAACTCTTCAGGTATTTTATATCCTCTAGATTGGGCAATTACCATGGTTTCTATAGTAGAAAATTCTTCTAAACCAATAATAGCATCAATAGTGGTATAATCTAACAGGGTTTTTATTTCTGTTTCAAAATCATATTCTTTTTTAATCAACTTAATAAGCTTATCATTAATAGGAATATTGTGGTCTTCTAAAGCTTTTTTATAACCGCTAATTCTATCTTTGACAATACCTAAATCATGTAGCACACTGACAATGGCGATATTTTTACACCCTGTTTTTATTAAGTGAACAGTAGCATTATACGCGCAATTAAAATCATCAATGATTATTTTATCACAGGTAATGGCATCACTCACCCTATCAAACATGACAATAGGCCCAGCTATATCTATAAAACTTTGCAGGTGTTGGGAGTATTGCTGCGATTGGCTTTCTTCGGAAAGCGAAATTAAAAGACCATCTACCGTACCATTTTCTAGCATCGCAATAGATTCTACTTCTTTTTTTAGTTCTCCATTAGAAATAATTACGATTAATTTATAGCCTTTTTTATTGGCCGTCTCTTCAATACCGTTAAAGATTTTTACAAAAAAATTATTGTGGAACGTAGGTAGAATTACGGCAATAGTTTTGGTCTGCCTATTTAACAAATTTAGAGCCACCGTATTAGGTCTGTAATTATGTTCTGCTGCGTATTTTTTTATAATCGCTTTGGTTTTCACACTAATTTCATGGCTATCTTTTAATGCCTTAGATACGGTAGCTATAGATACATTAAGTGTTTCGGCAATTTGTTTTAAGGTGATTTTTCTTTTCATTTTATCATATAAAAAGGAGCGTAGAAGTGCTTGGCTTAGTGCGGTAAATATAATAAGAAGCAATAGCAGTGAAGATGAGGTCTTCTTGATTCTAAGTCAAAGGCAACAAAAATTATATAGATTGACCGATTTTTGCTATTCAGCACCTCACAGCAGTACTTTTTAGAAGTGGGATACGTCTCTTTTCTTTAGAATTGGTGTGCATATCTAGTAGAGAGATGAACAGAAGTATGTGGTAAAAGGTAATCTAAGTACTTATATAAGCCCTAGACTAGAGGCTACGTAAACTAAATGCGTGGTGTTTGTCGCATTAAAATAATCTTTTAATTTACTAATATTACCTTCAATAGACCGCACACTATTTGGACTTATGCCTTTTTCTTTAAGTAGGGTACTTATTTCAAGCTGGGTATATCCTTTAGATAAATAAGATAAGAGCTGTTGGTCGTAATCATCTAAGGCTAAAACATTTTTTTGTTGCAATACGGCGGTAGCTATAGGGCACGTATATTGTTCATGCTTGGTGATGGCTTTAATGCTCTTTTGAAGCTCACTAAGGCCGTTTAGTCCTTTACAAACATAGGCATCAATTTTTTGATCAGAAAATAAGGTAGTGATGGTATGATGATCATCTTCCACAGAAAAAACAATCACTTTTAAAGTAGGCTGTATGGCTTTTATGGCAACAATAAGTTCTTGTCCGTTTTGAAGTTTTTTCTTCGATCTAGGGTTTTCAAAAGACAAATCGGTAATCAGAAGATCATAAGGATTACCATCTAGTATTGCCTTTTGTAGTTTTAAGAGTGCATCATCGCAATACTGAGAATGACCAATCTGGGTATATCCCATGTTTTGTAGCGTAGTGGTAACCCCTAAGTTATTACTGTCTATATCTTCTGATACAAAAATTCTATCCAATTGCATATACATATTTAAATGGTAAACGTTAGGGTAGCGGTAACCCCTTCGTTTGGTTTGGAGTCGAAATTAATAGTTCCTTTAATAGCATCCATGCGGTTTTCCACATTTTTGATGCCATTTCCTGAAAAACTTTCTTTTTTATTAAAACCAATGCCATTATCTACATATTTAATCATGACCTCTTTATCGTTTTTTACACAAGTAATAGCGACAAATGAGGCCTTACTATGCTTTTTCATATTGACGAGTAATTCTTGCAACACTCTATAAAGTTCAATTTTAGTTTTAGGAGCTACTTCGTCCCAAAAGCCATCGTTTAATTCTTTGGTAATTAATTTCGTGTTTGCAGAACTGTAGGAATTAAGAAGTGCGAAAAATTCTTTACCAAAGTTTTTACCGGTATCTATAGCCGTAAATTCTTTAGAAATATCTCTAATTCGTTGGTAAATACTATCTAAGCCATCTAAGATGAGTACCTTTTTAGAGGCAGAAGCATCTGTAGCTTCTTTTTGTACTTGTGTCATCAAATAAAAAATATCATTCCCCAATTCGTCATGTAATTTTTTAGACAATCGCAGTTCTGTCTTATACGCCATTTCTAGCTGCTCTTTTTGTTTTTGCTGATTTTTATAATAGATCACAAAACCAATAACACCTAAAAGGAAAACTACAGCAGAAAGTGCCAAAATGCCTTGCTTCTCTTTAGTGGCCACTTGGGCAAGTAAGGTAAGGTTCTTTCTTTCTAAGGCATCATGATCATATCTGGTAGCAGCATAGATAGCACGAACGGCTTGTCTTGATTTTTCTAATTGACTTTGTATCCTAGAATAGGTAATCGCTTCATTAGAAAGATCTAGGTGTAATTCTTTTTTTAAGGGTAAAATTAGGTCTAAAGCCTCTAGCGTAGCTACAGGATTGTTTAGTTTTTCTGATTGCAGAAAAGCTTGTTGTGCATACCCCAAAGCTTTTGGTTTTTTAGTATTAAAATAGAATTCTGCTAGGTGAATGTAACTAGAGAACAATCCGCTAGAGGTATTCAAAGAAGTCCGGATTCTTAAAGATTCTAAAAGTAGCGTTTCACTTTTTGGGTTGTTGGCATCTTCTAGCCATTTAAAATGGCCCATATTGCAAATAGCTCTAGAAAACTCAAAGAGGTTTTTCCCGGCTGTTTCCTGGGCAATGCTATCTAAAATATGAATGCTTGCACGATACTCTTTTTTTTCAGCGAGGATATTTGCTTTCGTAATGTTAATGATATGAATGCTAGAGGGTGAAATTTCTGCCTTTGGATTGTTTTTTAGGATATCAAAAGCTTTTTTATTCCAACGGAGGGCTTCTTCCTGGTTGCCCAATTCTTTTTGAGAAACGGTTATAATCTGGTAAAGTCCAATCGTAGCTTCTAACGCTGAAGAATTTTCTAAATATTTTAATCCGTCAATAGCAGTGATCAGGGCTCCGGTATAATCTCCTAAGCTTTTTTGAATGTTTGCCATACCCAATAATCGTTCTCCAGCAACGACGGTATCTTTTAGGGCTAAATTATAAGTGTAAGATTTATCGTAATAAAAATAAGAAGAATCTAACTGGTTTAGTTTATCAAAATAAAAAGCTTGGCGCCAGTATGCATTGTCAATAGTACTGGTGTCAGACTTTATTTTGGCCGCTTGTAATAATTTCTTAGAATATTGAATGGCATTGGCATACTCTTTCTTTTTTGTAAAAGCGCCAATTTGTTTTTTTATAATTTTCAGAGAATCATTAGTATTTTCAGTAAGAGGTAGGCTGCTGTTTTTCTTTTTGAATCTGATAAAATCAATAGCAAAAACAGATTGATAACAAGTGAGGAAGAGTATAAAGATGAAATGTAAAAAAAACTTGTTATTCATCCTTCGAAAATACAAAAAGAGTTTGCATAATAGGAGCTTATTTTAGTTGGAAAATAAATAATTGTACTTCTTACATTTCTATGTTTTCTTAAATATATTGTTTTTTTAGTAGTAGATATACTAAGCCTATTTTGTTTTCGTTTTTTTTTCTGAATGGATTGAGTAATATTTTCAGTCCATTGTTTTAAATAAACCTAGAAACAACCAAAACAAACAATAAGTAAATCAATTATGAGAAAAACAAATTACATTTTCGGCCTTTTTTGTGCATCAATTTTATCGGTAAGTTGTTCAGATGATTCTGTAAGTGAAGAGTTTGATGAAGCCAATGGCGATGTGGTACAAAAGTTAATTAAAACAGTAGCCTTAAATTCTAGTGAAAATATGGAAGATGAGGGTATACTTGAATTTTCGTATACGGCAGACGGCGCTCTAAGTAGTGTATCTAATGGTGAAGGTTCTAGAGACTTTCTTTATGATGGTGATGAATTGGTAAATGTTACAGGTGAAGAAGATGTTAATTTATCTATAGAAGAGTTGTACGAATCTCCTTATGATGCTTTTGAAACTGGGAATGTATTAGAATATGATGCTAATGGAAATCCTAAAATCATTGAATTTTTTGAAGAGGATTATGATTGGGAGACCGATTCTTACCTTTCTTATGTGTATACTGCTGAGGTAAGCTATGATGAGGCTCAAAATCCTTTTTTCTATACTTTAGAAGCTGGTGGTATAATTGATGTGTTAGATGGCATTCAATTAAACTTTAGTATGAGTCCTCAGTCTTCTGAGATTATAAAAGCAAGAATGCTTTTTCCTGTAAATAATCCTTCTAAGATTGTATATAAAAATGAAGACGGAGAAGTAAAACATACGATAACGGCTAGTTATGTATATGATGCAGACAACTATGCAACTTCAGGGATCATTTCAACTTCTGCTAATGGAGAAGTAGACGCTTCTTATGTAGTTCAGTTTACCTATGTGGAGTAGTTTTAACTAAAAAAATAATACTATAAGAAGAGCTGTATGATTGTATCATACAGCTCTTTTTTTATGGAAAATAGAAGAACAAAGCAAGATGAAATAAAATTAATTTCATCCTGCTAAAATTTGTCATTTGCTAATTCATAATCAGGAACTCTGATTAATTATTGTCATCCTCTTCTTCTGCATCAGGATCTTTTATGATTACCCCATCATCACCTTCTGTGGCATTAATGTTTGCATAAGCAGCATCTTCTGCTGCAGTTGAAGTATGATCACAAGAAATTAAAGATAGATTGGCACTTAGTATTACGAGTAAAAAAGCTATTTTTTTCATAGTATTATTCTTTTAAAATTGGACATAAGGGTGGCTGTTCGGAGTATTCCGAATGTTATTTGCACCGCATTGTAAAAGGTGTTGGGAGTACTCCTCTTTTATTGGTTGGGAAGTGAAAAACACCTGTTGAAACTTTTAGTTACTTCCCAATAAACTATTGGTTTGTTCTAGGTGTTTTTCTAATGGTGGTAGATTGGTTATCATGAATACCCAATCAGTCACAAGGCAAAGTAAGGGCTTAGGTTTTGTAAGGAATGGAGAGGAGATGGAAAGTGTATGGAAAAGAATTTCCAGCAGGTTTTTTCCATATAATTTCCAAAAATGTAGTAGTTTTAGGCTTCGACCAGACCAACCAAAATGTCCAAAAAATTAATAGCATTAGTTTTCGAAAAAGCAGAAACAGATATTGGCTCTAAAGTCAAAAATAGAATGGCTCAACATCTCTCAGAGGTACTTTCAGATGAGTATAATTATCCTTTTAGTACAAAAAGTTTTACGAATCTTTACAATAAATTTATAGAGGCTGATACACCTGCGAATGAAGATTTAAAACCTGAACTAACTAAATGCTTGTGCAAATATTTAGGCTATAAAAATTATGCAGAATTTGTTACGGCTCATCCGTCTGAACTTGAAGAGCCAAAGATTATAGTAGAGCCGATTATAACGAAAGACTCAGAGCCAGAAATACAGGAACCAGTAAAGAGTACTTCGTTTGGTTTCTTTAATCAGGGGCGTAACAAAATAGTTTCATTAATATCAGTTGTTGTTATAAGCACATTAACCTATTTCGGATTTGTAAGAGAAAAGCAGAATTGTATGGTGTGGCAAGAAGATCATTATGTGCAATCGGCCTGTGCAGGAGCAAAATATGAGGAGCCATATCAAGAACTATTAGTTCTAAATTTTAGAAAATTAAACGATATAGAAGAAGTAAGAGCCAGATACGAACAACACCAGGAACTTTGGTACTTAAAAACAGGTGGGGAAGTAGAGTTTTTTACCTATTATAATGTGCACCCAGTATATCATAAAGGGCTGCATAAAGTAACCGACTATATGTATAAAACACATGTGTTAGATAAGGTAGCGCAGCAAGAGTAAATACGGTTTTTCCTTACACGAAGACATTATTCGTAAAGCCAATAAGCTACTCCGCCATGGTGAGAGCAAGCGCCTCTACCTGTTGCTTTAGAAGAAGTGCCGTCCTTACAAGTAGCACCCACTCTAATGCTTGTAGCTTTAGGTTTTTCATAAGGTTTTGTGGTAACGGGTTGGGAAATTCCCAACTCAGTTTGTATACTTTTTAGGGAAGCCTTTGAGCGGTAGTGTGTGGGTACTTCAGGAGTACTATACGTTTTGTTGGAATAAATTTCTGTAGGGGCTGTGCGCTGTTGCGGAATAGGATCTTCTTTTTGGCAATAGAGGAGTAAGCCGATTACAGCTAGTACAATACTAATCTTTGGGTATTTTCTAACAATACCAATCACAATGCCTAGAAATACAAGTTTAAGAATCCATTCCATTTTATTTAAATAGTGCAGCATAAAGCACACATCAAGAACTAATGAAGGCTTTAAGCTGCATTTTAGTAGGTGTTAATTTATTCTTCAAAAAAGAAATCATGTATTTCTATAATACTACCTCTGCCTATTTGCACTAAGTTTTTTGTTTCTTTTAAAAAGATTCCAAGAGATCTCTCATTATAAATAAACTTCATTTCAGGAGAGTAATCTGTTACCACATACATATCTCCGGATAACTGATAGAACGGAATCGTTGTTTTTCCTTTTTTCTTAATGCCTTTGTTGACGATCTTGCCTTCTTTTAATTCTTCTTTTATGAAGTTTTCATTGTCTTCACCAGAAGCTACATGTACATAAGAAGTCATCATTTTTAACCATTCAGAAGAATCAATCAGAAACCATTGTACTTTGTCAAAGTCAATACCATATTCATTTATCCAGCCGTAGCTAGTAAACCCTAAGAGAATTTGTTTTCTACCATTTAATTCAGGTTTGTCTGATGGGGTGAATTCTTGAATTTTAAAGGTTATTACAGAAGTTGCAGAGATGTCTTTTAATTTTTTACCATTAAAATCTAAGGTTTTTAAAGAGAAATTATTCAGTTCAGGATTGTGTGTGAGTACCCATTCTGTAGCGGTAAGCTCGGCACGTTCTTTCATTTGCTCCACAGCAGCAACACCTGCTCCAATAGCGAGTAAGGCTCCTGCAGCAGTAGCAATAGCTGCACCATCTTGCGCTTGTGTTTTGTTGGTGTTAAATAAGCTTAAGGCTAGTAAAATTAATAAGGTTACTTTTTTCATGTTTGGTATGTAAAGTTTGTTTTTAATATATACCGCAAACATAAAATCATAAAACAAGAAAACCTTGCGGTATTCCGCAAGACCTAAAAATAAGCTGATTTTATAACACTATTTAGACGAAAAGATTTTGAAATTTTGTTTGGAGCGCTGACACTTTAGCAGATAGTTTGGCTGAACCGCGCTTGGCCTTGCGTTTTACTTCAACGGATTGCTTCGCTTCGCTTCACTACGTTGCGCTCGCATTGACCGTTGTGTTCGTCATTGCGAGGGCATATTGCGCGGAGGGATGACGCAGCAATCTACCCAAAGCAATCTGTTGCCTGTTCGGTGAGGTCTTCCCAATCAGGATTTTCCTTTTCTATCAGGGCTATTTTTTTAGTTCTACTGCCAGCTTTTAATTGTTTCTCTCTGGCAATGGCAGCTCCTATGTCTTGAAAGGCTTCATAATACACTAATTTGTTTACGTTATACCGGGCAGAAAACGACTTTGGATAAAACTTTGTTTTATGGCGTTCTATACGCTGTAGCAAATTACTGGTTACTCCAACATAAAGTGTGGTATTGTTTTTATTAGCGAGTATGTATACAAATCCTGGTTTCATAAGGTCATTGCTAGTAGGGACGACTCGGCAATCTGCCTAATTCATGTTCTTAAATAACAGCTTGTTTTGCTCCACGGTATTATGTTAGCTTTAACCTATCTACTGAATATTCACAACTAGTGGACGTCGTAATTTATTTAATCGGGTTTGGTAGGCTTGAATGTAATTTCGTTTTGCTTTTTCATCTAAAAAAGAAGCTTCAATTAATTTTAATACGGCATCACTTTTAGCCGTTAAAGAATTAAATACGTTATCTATTTGTTTTATTGAAATGCCTGCTTGTTCGCCTAACACATAAAACTGTTCTGTAACCTTACCTTGTTTTAAATTAGGTGGTAATAAACCATCTTCTAAAGCAAAATCTTTATCGTCTATATGTAATCTACTGTTTAATAAATCGTAAGCCGGACTTAATTTAAAATCGCCTAAAGGGGTTTCTATCAGTGAGAAGTTTTTAAAATGCGCATCGCCATTAGAAAACAAATAATTAAAAAGAATAAGCTTAAATAGTTTAATAGATTCTACAGCATAGGCTGGAACATACTTTTTTAAAATAGTAAACAGCTCTAAATAATTACCTCCATATTTATAATCTTCGCCGTGTGTTTGTGGTGTTCGTTGTGCTAAAGATGCAAAATCTTCTTGTGCCCATTTACGACCATCTTCTTTTACATCAAACCGTTTTGTAATATATGCAGGATTACCATTTTTAAAGAAGATGAGTGCATTTTCGGCAGTTTCTATATTAAATACTTGTCTTGCAATTTGCATAGTTACATGCTCGTTTGCGGGCATTTGATTGGCGTTTTTACCAACCTTAGGTATTGGTTTTAAGATGTATTGTCCTTGTTCGTTTTCTTCTACTAAACGTAACTTGTTTTTTTCTAATAGGACCGAAAATTTTTCTTGCACACCAGAAATAGACATGCGTTTTCTGTTTTCTGTAAATAGCGCATCGGTAATGTCGTTGCTTGCTGGGGAATCATAAGGTAAAAAGGGACTTACTTTTTTACCCTTAAACACACGTCTTAAAGCGGTGTTACTATAAGAATCATTCTCTTTAGCAAGTGTGCTTGGGCAAACTGTAATTTGTGGTATTGCCATTATTTGTCTAGTTTTTTAATAGTTACTGCACCAATAGTATCTTGTTTTGCTGTTGTTAACAAGATGCCAAAATGATCTTTGGTATCTATACGGTTTTGAAAACAAACCGTTTGCTTATTAGAGCCTTCTGGTAACATATTATAAAAAAAAGAAAACAAATATTTAGACGTATATTCTTGTTGTGTTTTAGGTAAGGTTAAACTAATTGCTGGTTTATTAATATCGTTAAACCAACTATCTTGATACGTAAACACAAAACTGGCATCGTCTAACTGTGTCAACATGCCTGCCTTTTCTTTTTTATATAGCACCTCAGCTTGTCTCATTATTTAAGTTCTTTAACCGTAAATGTTAATTCCATACCTAATGCATTACCTAATTTTTGTAACGTTTCTAGGGTTGGATTTCCTTTACCGCTTTCAAATTGTTTAAGCGTACGCAAACCTACACCAGAAAGGTCCGCAAGCATTTCTTGTGTTACATCTAGATTGTCTCTACGTGTTTTTATAGCTTCTATTAAATATTTTGAGTGCATTAAATGGCTCTTTTTATATAAAAATATGCCTTTTTATAGATTAAACCTAGGATAAGTGCTTTTTAGCGCACTATTTGTAGTTTTTTGAATTTGATCACCTTAATTATCATTAAAAGTGCTTTTTATTGCACTTTTTTGTGTTTTAATTTTTAAGAAATATCTTCTAGATGCTCAACAAATAATTTTATCATTTTTCTTCTATGCTGTTTACATTTACTCCAATTCCATGTATCATTATCAAAAACCCTTTACAAACGCTACCCGAATATCTTTATAAAGTTTAAGAATTTCAGTTAATAGCGCCTCAAGTTCAGCTTCTGTTTTGTATTTAGGTAGATTGAAATTTTCTCGAAAGCCAGGATGTAACTTTTATGAAATAAAATCAAACCTATTGTAAAGTATCCAATCCTCATTGCGGATTAGATATAAGAAAGGCTCAACAAGGCCGTCATGTATACCTAATCCTAAATTTAGTTGAAATTCTTCGTAGGCATATTTTAAGGTAAAGAATCTATCTTTTGATGCATATGAGAAATTTTCATCTAATTTCTTTAAAATAGCACGATACTGCTTTGTATTGCTACCACGGAGTCTATTTTCAAAATCATTATGATCCAGACAGATTTCTTTATATCTACTAACAAAGTTTATCTTATTTAAGATTAAATTTATATCCAATTTTCAATTTATTCGTTGAAGCAGCTTCCTACTATAGTTTTTATAAGGCTGTAGATGATAGTGCAAATTATATTTATTACCCCGTCATACCCTCTACGAAAATCTGTACAAATTCTTTCATTTTAGATAAAATGCGTTCCCCTATTTCACGTGCTTTTAAAATACTAGGTCTATTGTCTAAACATTTAAAGACGTCATCTTTTATAGGCTCTTGTCCGCTATAGATGTAGGTGTCAATTAAGGCTTTAAACTGTGCTTTATCTAAATTCTCTTCGTCACATAGTTTACCCAGTGCTAGTACTTTTTGCTCTTGCCAATAGGATTCAAATTCATCTTGAATAGTATCTGTGTCATCAATTTTTGGTAGATTTTCATCTATAAATTTTTCGATAAGTTCACGTTTGCTACGCAACATAGTATCACCACCCAAAAGATCTAATATTGCTTTTTTCTGTGCCTTTGCTTCAGACGACTTTGCATTTTTGAGTTTCGCTAATAGTATAAAAATATAAGCTACATTAATAGTATCGCTGTGTATTAACTCTAATTCAAAATCTATATCTGCTAGGATTGATGTTTTTTGTTTTGCGTTAGCCCTCCTTACTTTATCATATAAATCTTTGTATTTACCTTGGTAATCTGCAAATTCTTGCTCACTTATTGGTAAATCATCCCAATCAAAATCTGTATATGATTGCAGCACGTTCATATTTCTTAAAAGTCTTCTAAAAGCTTGTACAAAGGCAGCTTCATCATTTTCCGTAGCTAAGTCATTAACGCTTTGGTAGGTGGGTGTTATTTCTCGTAGTTTTTGTAGTGCTTCATCAAACTTTTCTGCAATTACCTCATAATCTGGCATGGTCACTACCTCAATAGCATCTTTATTTGAAAATAAGGTAATGGCATCGTCCGTAGCCTTTTTTAGATTTCTAAAGCATAAAATATTTCCTTGAGATTTTTGATCGCCTAAAATTCTATTAGTTCTAGAGAAAGCTTGTATTAAGCCATGCTGCTTTAAATTTTTATCAACATACAATGTGTTTACCTTTTTAGCATCAAAACCGGTAAGCATCATGTTCACTACAATAACAATATCTAAACGGTCTTTTTCATCATTAAAGTTTTTTTTCTCACGCTCTTTTAAACGTTGACTTATATTTTTAAAATAATTTTCAAATTGTTGTTGGTCTTTTGTTGTATAGCTGGTACTGTACATGGCGTTATAATCACCAATATACTTTTCTAGCTTATCTCTTGAATGGCTTGTTTTGTACGTTTCTTGGGGTTCTGCAGCCATTCCTAAATCATCTTCAGGTAAGTAATCTTGAGCATCGTCATTGGCTTCATTGGTGCCATAGGTAAATATGGTAGCTATGCGTAAATTATGTTCGCCAGCTTCTTTTTTCTGCTGAAAAATATCATAATAGGTAATAAGATTATCAATGCTACTTACGGCAAACAGGGCAGAATATGCTTTGCTAAAGGTTTTTTGATCATGATGTGCTATAATGTAATCTGCAATCTTGGTTAATCTTTTTGGAGAATCTAATACTTCTTTCTTATCAATATCCTCTACTTCTATATCTATAAAAGTCTGACTCTTGTTTTTGTATTTACCAATATACTCTATGGCAAAGCGCAAGACATTCTCATCACGGATAGCATCTGTAATTACATATTTATGAAGGCAATTGCCAAACAAATCTTTAGTGGTACGCTTCCCTAAGTCATTTTTAGAAGCATTATCTGCAAAAATTGGGGTTCCTGTAAAACCAAATAATTGGCTGTTGCTAAAAAATTCTGTAATTCTTGCATGGGTGTCACCAAACTGACTACGGTGACATTCGTCAAAAATAAACACAAAACGTTCATTTTTTAAAGGCGATAATTTGGTTTTGTTATGCCCAGAAATAGCATTATTTAATTTTTGAATGGTGGTAATGATTAAATCAGAATCTTTACGAACGCCCTTTTTATCTTTAAATTTGCCTAGAAATTGATGCACCAAACTTGTAGTGTTCTCTGTAGTATCTACACTACCCTCTTTAAAAGCATTAAACTCTTTCATGGTTTGGTAATCCAGATCTTTACGATCTACTACAAAAACTACTTTGTATACCTCCGGCAAATCCATTAAAATTTGACTCGCCTTAAATGAGGTTAATGTTTTACCAGAACCTGTAGTGTGCCAGATATACCCGTTAGTAGTAGTGTTCTTTACTTGATGAATGATAGCCTCAGTAGCGTAGTATTGATAGGGGCGCAAGACCATCATGTTTTTGTAGGTTTCATTGATGACCACGTATTGCGCAATCATTTTACCTAAGTGGTCAATATTTAAAAATGCAGCTGCAAATTCAGGCAGCTCCGTAATACGTTTATTGTTTTTGTCTGCCCAAAAGAAGGTCTGTAAAACCGACTGTAACTCATTATTTGCCAAATATTTGGTGTTACCACCATTACTAATGATAAATAATTGAACGTATTGAAACAAGCCATGAGTACTCCAGAAACTATGTAATTGGTACCTGTTTATTTGGTTAAAAGCTTCTTTAATTTCAATACCTCTACGCTTTAATTCTAATTGCACCAAAGGCAAGCCATTTACTAAAAGCGTTACATCATACCTGTTTTTATAAGACCCCTCTAAGCTTATTTGGTTGGTAACTTGAAACAAGTTGTTGTTCCAATTTTCTGAATTAAAAAAGCGCACATAACATACCTCGCCATTTTCTCTGATAAAACTAAACCTGTCTCGTAAGGTTTTGGCTTTTTCAAATACCTTACCTTTTTCTAAATGATTTAAGATCCCATCAAATTCCTTATTAGAATAGGAGGTTTTATTAAATGCCTCTAGCTGACTTTTTAAATTAGCAACAAGTGCAGTAGCATCTGGTATTTTTACAGCAGTGTAACCTAAACCAACTAGTTGTTGGATTAGGTTGTTTTCTAGTATGGTTTCGGATTGATGGCTCATTTATGCTTCTAAAAAAATGCTATTATAATTTGTTTCGATTTCCTTAATTTCTTTCTCTGTTAACGCTAAAAATTCCTTTTTTAAAGCTCTTTTTGATAATACCCCATCATTTTGCTCTAAAAAACGAACCAGTATAGCAACCATTTTATCCGGCATTTCAAAATGGTTATCTATATATCTTTTAAAGGCATCATAGTTTTGTAAATAGATTACTTCTTCCGGAATAACACGTTCTAAAGTATCTTCCACACAATCATATAAAAATTCCGCTTGTTTAGTTGCGTCAAAATAACGGTAAAGATCTATAGTATCATTTGTAACTTCTACATTATGATCTTCGGTTTCTTTCCATTCAATATGATCCAATAAGGGATGTGAATACGATTCTAAAACGGTTTTATAATCATCAATGTGGTCCAGTATTGATGACGATACAGGGAAAATAACACCCTGTTGTGTAAATTCTTTTTTTGCCAAAATATGATGAATAATATACCGGTGTAAACGGCCATTTCCATCAACAAAAGGGTGAATAAAAACAAAGCCAAATGCTATGGTAGCTGCTGCTAACACGGCATCATAGGTATCATCCTGCAATGCTTCATTGGTAGCAATTAATCCTTTTAATAATTGTTCAACATCTTCTTCTTTGGCGGAAATATGGTCCGGAATAGGTTCGCCTGTGGCGCGGTCATGTTCTCCAACAAAACCTCCTTTTTTTCGCAATCCCATTGCTATAAATCTACTGTTTTCTATAACTATTTGTTGTAGGCGAAGTAACTCCTCAATACTTAATGGTTTTTGACCTGCTTGACCAATAGCCTTTCCCCAACGCATTGCCCTATTATTTGCGGGATTTTCGCCTTCTATGGTAAATGAAGCTTTAGAATCTTTTAACAATAAAAAAGAAGATGCTCTTTGTAAAACATCTTTATGAATAGTATTGAGGAATACATTTTTCTTGCCAGAGATATTAGCATTTATATGTGCTTCTAGCTTAGCTGTTTTAAATAGTAATGGGCAAAAGTCTTTTGTCCCAGGAAGGTTGTTTATAATTTTTTGTCTTACGGATTCCTCTCCTTTTATTGCGTATTGTATTTTAGTATCTAATAGAGGAATGTATTTACGTTTTTTTAAATCTACCGATACATTAATTTCCTCTTGTTGCAGCCATTCGTATAAAAACCAAATTTTTCGGCTGTATTGGCCCATTGGCTCTATATTTAAAATAGCTTGTATTTCATTTTTAGAGGCCTTATTAAATAGCGCTTTAAACACTAAAAGGTTAATGCCCTCATATTTAATTGCAAATACGAGTTGTTTATATAAGGTTTCTTCTGGTTGGTATGAAGCTGGAAAAACTTTCCAATAATCGGTATTGTATTTTTTACTTTTTTCAGTAATAAGCGCTAATGTATTTGGAAATGGTATGGGTAACTTCAATTTTTCTATAATGGCACCATAACCCACTATTTTCCCGTTTTCAGGTGTGGTGTTACCTTGAAATACGGATGTTTTAATTGATGGGATCTCTATTTCCATGGTTTAATATTCTATACGTTATACTCAAATATAACTAAAAAAGTGTGCGCAAAATAAAATAAACGTGCGCATTATTATGTTAAATAAAATAAACGTGCGCAAAAATTAACATTAAAAACGTGCGCTAGATTAAAAAAACGTGCGCAAAATAAAATATAATACAAAAAGCATGCGCAATAGTCTTTCATATTTTCTACACAAACATTCCCTGCAACAGCCCTTTTTTAAAGGCTTGTGTTTTGTTTATTTGTTGGTTTACGGTTTCTATTTTAGTGTCAATGGCCGATAAATAATTGGCTATTTTTTGTTGTTCTTGAGTAGTTGGTAATGGTATTTTGATATGAGAGAAATTGTCGTAGAACAAATACTGTCTTACACCACCCTCTTCATATCTTAAAATATCCTTTTGAAAACTATAAGTATCTAAATAAGCCAAAAGGAACAAATCCTCTAGAGTATCCTTGGTTTTGAAACAAACATATAGAGAGCTAACAATGACTCTTTTCAAATCATAACTATACCCAATAGAACCAACATTTATTCTAGCAGGATTATAAGCAAAGGTTTCTGCGTCTACAATCTTATACAAGCTGATATCATATCCTCTGTCATTACTATCCAAACCATCAAACTGTTCCGATTGAGGCCTAAAGCCCTCCTGGTTGTTTATTGAATAAATAGGATACTGAATATTATTTTTATTTTTCTTTCCAACTTTATAAGTCAAAGTTCCTAGTTGTTTATTCTCCTCCCAATCCGGAAAGTCGCCGCCATTCTCGTCTTTAAATCGTAAATCACCAGAAAACAATTGTTGCATGACCCCTTTTTTGTACTGCTCTAAAAGGGTTTTCTTTTTATTGAGTTGCTGTATTTTTTCATCTACCGCACTTAAAAAAGAAGCTATTTTTTGTTGTTCGGGGAGGGAGGGTGTGTTTAGTTTTAATTGTGAAAATCTACCCATAGACAAACCTAGTACTTTTGTTCCTTGGGCTATTGTCATAATTTGTTTTCGCAAATTCCATGACTTCAATAAATAACTAATGAAACCAATATAAGTTTCTTTAGAAAAAGGTCTAGCTAAAAAGGTATGAAGACCAGCTATTACTTTTTCGTCATTGATGTCAATAATTTCAATTGTTTTTCCAATGTCTGCATAATCTTCGGATGCATCTGCAATTATTAAATCGCCTATTTTGCAAAAGGCTTCATCTTTTATTTTTGATAAATCTAGGTCATCATTAACAAAAGGTACATATTCATTATTTAAATAAAAATAAGATTGGAATTTGGTGTGAATATCCCCATAATGGATATTTTTTACTTTTCCACTTTCATAATTTAATTTATCTCTAGAAAATGAATTGGTTGTATAAAATTTATAAAGTTTACCAAATTGTGACATTCTCCACTCTCCATCAAACTCTTTAAAACGGAGTTTTGGAACAAGTATTTGTGCTTTATCTGTATGCGCTGCCATTAAAACGGAGTATTTATGCCTAATTGCTTACAGAAGTCCGCAATGGTGGCGTCTGTGCTTTTGCTTTGTTGGGCAATTTCTTGTAATTCTTTACTTACGGCTTCTAGATCTATAGGTTCTTCTTCCTCAAACGTATCTACATACCTTGGGATGTTTAAATTATAATCATTTTCTGCAATTTCAGAGAGCTGTGCTACATGGCTGTACTTTTCTAGACTAGCAGTATCAAACTCTCCGTTTGTATAGTCTTTATAGGTGGTAAGTAGTTTGGCTATATCTTCTTCACGCAATACATTTTGCGTTTTTACTTTTTCAAAATGCTGGCTGGCATCAATAAACAAGACCTCTTTTTTATTAGTTCTTTGCTTTTTCAACACTAAAATACAGGTAGGGATACTGGTGCCATAAAATATGTTTGCCGGTAAGCCAATCACCGCATCTAAATAATTACAATCTTTAATTAAGTACTTGCGTATATGCCCTTCTGCAGCACCACGGAATAAAACCCCGTGTGGTAATACCAATGCCATAGTACCATTGTCTGCCAATTGGTGTACCATGTGTTGTACAAAAGCAAAATCTGCCTTGCTGCTTGGTGCTAGTTTTCCGTAGTTAGAAAAACGGTCATCGGTCATAAACAGCGGGCTAGCGCTCCACTTTGCAGAAAAAGGTGGGTTGGCTACAATAGCCTCAAAACGCTCGTCTAAATGTTGGGGGCGTTCTAGGGTATCTTCGTTTTTAATATCAAACTTTTTGTAATGAACATCATGCATAATCATATTCATCCTACACAAGTTATAGGTAGTAGGGTTCATTTCTTGCCCATAAAAAGCACTAACCTCTTTTACTTGTTTGGCAACACGTAATAACAAAGAGCCAGAACCACAGGTAGGATCATAAACAGATTTAAGTTTGTCTTTACCTACGGTTACTAATTGTGCTAAAATGTTGGAGACTTGTTGTGGGGTATAAAACTCGCCTGCTTTTTTACCTGCACCACTAGCAAATTGCCCAATAAGGTATTCATAGGCATCACCCAAAACATCACTCTCCGTGTTTTCTAGGTCAAAATCTATCTCATCTAAATGGCTAAGTACTTTTACAATCAGTTCATTTTTATCATTCTCAGATTTCCCCAGTTTAGAGCTGGTAAGGTCCAAATCTTCAAAAAGATTCCCAAAGTCATCTTCGCTTTCCGTGCCCATAGTACTTTGCTCTATATGACTCAATACCTTGGCAAGATCACCCAATATAAACTGACTTTTACCGCCAGCATTTCCTCTGCGAGCAAGCTCGCTAAATAATTCTGAGGGTTTTAAGAAGTATCCTAATTTATCTAAAGCCGCACTTTTTATTTCTTTGATAAGAATTTCTTCACTTTCATGCCCTTATATATCATCAAAAGTTAACTGATCTGGTTTTAAAATAATATTGGCATATAACTCCATTTTCTTACTCAGGTATTTGTAGAAAATGAACCCTAATATATAGTCTCTAAAATCATCGGCATCCATCTTGCCACGTAGGGTGTTGGCAATATTCCAGAGTTGCTGTTCTAGCTGTGCTTTTTGTGCTGTCATTAATTTGGTTTGTTGTACTTAAATTAGAGTTTAAAGATAGCAGTTTAGATTAAAAATCAGGGGTAATTGTGAATGGAATACGATACTAATTAGTTATATTTTTTTCTCTCGTTTTTCTTTGCTGTCCAGTGTCCAGTTAAACCAGAATTCATCAAACAGATCATGTCCTGTTCTTTTTTCTTCTAAACAGTCTGCTAGTTCTTCTAGGTTTACAGCATTGAATGCGGTAAGAATAACCAGAGGTCTATCTTGTTTTTCAAGCTCATAATCTGGTCGTAAAAGAACGTATATGATAATTCTAGAAGGATCATTTTTATAATGTTCTTCAGCTATTTTTTGATACCTACCCAATTGGTTTGAATGAATCTTAGAATACATTTTATTCTCGATAATAAGTGCATAGTCTTGATCATTAACTTTTAGTTCAACCCATAAATCTATATTCTCAAATTGTTTCCAAACTTTTATATCAGAAAATAGCAACCCTTCAGCATTTTCAAAATGTAATAGTTTACTAAGTATCAATCGTGATCTGTCATAGGTTTTATTGCTGCCATTTAAGTATTTACTATCGGCACAGCGAATGGTCCATGACATAAAAAAATCTATGGTTTCTTCATATTTCATAGAATCTGAGTCGTCAATAAAAAAGCTGGGTAGTTTCATCGTTATTTGATTATTTATCTGGTTTGTTCTTAATGCAATACAAAAGAGGTTATTATTTTAGAAATAAGACTGCGGTTTTCCACATTGCAATAGATTTAATTCTTTTTTGATAAAAAAATCTAAATTTTTAACGGTTAATTCCCTTTAAAACTAGGGGGTTATTGAAAAAAAGCACTAGGACTGCGGAAAACCGCAGTGATGTTATTTTTACTATTAGTTTCTTTATCCTCAAATTAAATCTAACCAAATTTAATAACTAAATGAAACCACAACTTTTAAAGTCATTTTTACTTAGTTTACTTATTGTGTGCATTGTTTCTTGTAATCGGAAAGCAAGAGACGCTGATAATCCACCGTCAGTTATTACCAATAAATCTGATCTAATAAACGAGGGAGCGCAACCAATAGCTGCAAACGTTAGTGATACGGTAAATCTTAAAATTAAAATTTATATAGAAAATTCTGGAAGTATGTTTGGCTATGTTAAAGGGCCTACGCAATTAAAAGATGCCTTACATAACTTATTAGTTGATTTAAAATATTTTTATGATGAACAGAATATTGAGGTTTATTTTATAAATAGTAAGATTCATAAAAGTCCCATTAAATCAGAGCTTACTGGTTTTGCAAATAAATTAAGTCCTTATTCTATTAAAATAGGACAAACAGGGTCAAGTAATTTAAATAATATTTTTAAACAGGTTACTTCTGAAATTGAAGATAATAGTATATCCATTTTACTTTCCGACTTTATTTATTCAATTAAAGGAGAGAAAAGTATTGAATTATTGGGAGAGCAACAAGCGTTGACTAAAGACGTTTTTTTGTCTGCGAGTAAAAAAGGACAGGATTTGACTACCAATATATATCAGTTTATAAGTGAATTTGATGGTTTGTATTATGACTATAATAACCAGGCAAGTTTTTTACAGGTTAAGCGACCCTATTATTATGCGGTTATCGGGGGACAGAAAAATGTAAATGCTTTTAGTAGTAAACTGAATGAAAAATTTAGGAATTACGCTGGTTTTACCAATGAATATTTATTGACAGAAGAAGATTTTGCTGTCAAGGATTTTTCCGTGTTGACAGCTACATTAAATAAAGGTAGACTGAAGCCGGTTAGAACAGGAGTAAATGTAAAACAGGTAAGGAGTATAGAAGTAGAAGAAGGAGGTAGAAGTAATGATAATATTGAAATTGCGGTTGCGGTAGACTTAGCTAACCTAAAAATCTCTGATGATTACAAAACCAATCTTCAAAATTATATCTTAAATAATAAGGGGTTTGAACTTAAAGAAATTGCGACTGTTCTAGACGGTGAAATACATTTTAAGGATGGGCGAGCTGTGGTTTTTTCTCCTGCAGATTTACTTCATTTGGACTTTACTCCATCTCATGTTTTTGTATTTAAAGCTAAGAAGGGTAATGTTACTAGTTTAGATTTTGAGTTAAGAAGTAATATACCGGATTGGGTTAGTACGTCTAGTCTTGACGATGATACAAATTTAGTTAATAACCCCAGAGACCAACTAAAAACTTTTGGACTAGTTTATCTCATTAGAGGTGTATCAGAAGCCTATCTACAAGTTACTAAGAAAGAACAATATTTTACGGTAAGTATTCCTATTTATAAAGAAAAATCTAGCTCTTTTGGTGGTATAGTAGTAGCTGTTTTATTTATAGGAGGATTTATTGGACTTATACTATTAATCATATCAAAAAGTAAAAAAAGAAAATGAAAGATCTAATAGCAAATTTTTATGAAGTATGGGGTTTTAATTACCTCGGGGCATTTTCTGATATTATGTTTAGTAATGACTTTAATACAGTTATTGTACTATACACACTACCTACTGTTCTAGTTTTAACTGCTGTTTATTATTATGTTATAGATAGACCAAAAACCAGTAAGCTTTGGGTTTGGATAACATGGTTGTTTGGTGTAGGACTAATAGCATTTGGCTTAGCATTTATTACCGTTGAAAATAGTTTTTATGGGGTGGGAATAGACCCTGCTGCTTATAGAGTAGAAACTGTCATCTTCTCCGTAACAAATCTAGTTTGGTCAATTTTAATTATGTTCCTCTTTTCTATTCTTATAAAGTGGAAAAGCACAAATTCTTCACATGTTCCATTTTAAAAAAAAATAATTATGTCTAAACTGTATATTTTTGGCATCGGTGGTACTGGTGCACGAGTTTTAAAATCATTAACTTTTTTGCTAGCTAGCGGTGTTGGCTGTAATAGTGATACTATTGTTCCTATCTTAATTGATCCAGATGCAGCCAACGGTGATGTAAGCAGAAGTACAGATGTTCTTAGAAAATATCAAGCTATCAGAAAAGAATTGAATTTTGATAATGAAGCAAAGAATGAATTCTTCAAAACCCCAATAGAATCGCTTACTCCTAATTTTAATATAAGAATACAGAACTCCAACAAAAAATTTAAAGAGTTTATAGAGTATTCTACCTTAGATAAAAAGAACAAAGCCTTAATATCATTATTATTCAGTGAGAAAAACCTAAATGCAGATATGGAAGTGGGTTTCAAAGGCAATCCAAACATGGGTAGTGTTGTTCTTAACCAATTTAACCAGTCAGAAGATTTTGCTTCTTTTGCAAGTAGTTTTTCTCAAGGCGATAAAATTTTTATTGTGTCTTCAATTTTTGGAGGTACTGGTGCTTCTGGTTTTCCACTACTCCTTAAAAACATCAGATCTGCGGATGTAGCCTTGGATAACTTTGCATTATTACGTGAAGCTCCTATTGGAGCGATATCTGTGCTGCCTTATTTTGGTGTTAAAAAGGATCAAGAGAGCGATATTGAAAAATCAACATTTGTTTCTAAAACGAAAGCAGCGCTACGCTACTATCAACATGGAGTTAATAATGATGTAAATGCTATGTATTACATAGGTGATAGTTTACATAAAGATTATGAAAACAATGAAGGTAGCACTTTGCAAAAAAATGATGCTCACTTTATAGAGTTAGCTTCTGCATTGGCAGTTTTAAATTTTGCAAATTCTAATATAGGAGATGAGAGAGTCGTAAAAGAATTTGGTATTGAGAATGACACCAATAATATCACTTTTAATGATTTGAATGAAGGAACAAAAGGTACAGTATTTAAGCCATTAACGCAATATTATCTCTTTCATCTATATTTAAAAAAGCAATTGAAAAATAATCTAGATATGAATTTTGCTTCAACGTTAGGAATAAATTCATCTTTTTTGAGTGGAGATTTTTACGTCAAGCTGAGAAGTTTTAATGATGAATATTGGGCATGGTTAAATCAAATGAGTGCTAATGAACGAGGTTTCTCTCCTTTTACTTTAGAGGAAAACAATTCCAATATTTTAGATAGTGTAAAAGGCATACAACTCAAAAATGGCGGCTTTTTTCAAGGAAGAAGTAATTACGAGCGTTTTACAGAAAATTTAAGTAAGACGTCAAGAGCAGTTAATAAGGCATCAGGTATAGAGAATAGATTTATTGAGAATTTTTATCTAGCTACAGAAAAATTAGTTAAAGAAAAATAAGTTATGGCAAAAGTATTTAGATTTCATGAAGGAAATGATTTGTATGACTGGCAACTTTCCAATCCGTTAAATGATAAGGCTATTGCTGCAATAGAAGATCCTAATGGAGAACATGCAACAAGAGAAATAACATCAATACCAAGTCCTTTTGCGCGGATTGATTTAGTGCGTACTGCTTTTGGTGTAGTTGCTAACACAGAAGCAGAAGGTGATTCTATACACCATAAAATGGTTTCTGATGCTTTAGATGTTGGTCAAATATTTTTCAATTATGAAAAATTCAAAGATAAGATTGAGATAATAAGTTGGAATCCTAGAAATGATTTGAATAATTTATTACAATCTACCCATCCTACTCACAGGCTACTAGGAGAAAGTTTACGTTTATACTTTGATCAAGATGCTGTGGCATACAATTTTAGCTATGATAGTAAACTATATTTAATTAATTTTAAAGATGGCGTAAATCCTATCAATATTATTGGTGGGACTTCACCCGCCTCCTTATTTTTTACTTCGGCTAATAGTTTTGATTTAAGTTTTGGAGAGGGTTTAGATATTTTCTTAGACGAGGAGTATTGCCCATTACACAAAAGAGATCCTGAATACATTAAATATTTATTTGCATTAAAGAATGTAATACCTGATTTTACAAAAAAATTCAAGTATGTTGACGACTATCTCTCGAGTATTTTTTCTTTGTTAGCCCCAGAATTAAGTACAGAAATTAAAAATTTAAGTCCTGATTTTTTTAATTCTTTATCCATTTTAAATATAGATGGTGGGGGAGAATTAGTTGAAATTTTGAATGTGCCTTTAAAAAAAGGGAAGGATAAGATTGAGAAAATTAAAGAAAGCGATTTTTTAATTTCACCAGAGTATGCTACTACAGAAGAGTTTCTTCCTCTTATCTTACCTAATGAAGTGTTTTCTGGTACCTTAAATTATGTTACTGATAATTGGAAAAACACAGATAAGGCACCATATTATAATTCAAACACTTTAACCTCAAGAATACTTCCATTTGATGGCAATAAGTATCCTTATTTAACAATTAGCGATTTATTAGAGCCTGTCATCATTAGAACTGAATTTCCGATAGATGATTTTTATTTTGAAAATGGTAGTTATATGGGAGACAAAAGTTTTCTGTTGCCACTAAAACCATTATTCTTTAAATATTTTTCAACAGCTTCTTTAAAGAGCATGATTAATGGTGAGAAAAGATTTGAATTGAAAGCGTTACAATCTGGAAGTGTTGAAGCTATATTAAGAATCCCTATTCAAGATGGTCATCATGTTACTTTTAGAAGAGTATATTATAGTCTAGTTAATCAGGCTCATAAGCCAGATTATAATGAAGAAAAAAATAAAGGAGCTGTTATTGAAAATAGAATTAATGTAGCAATTACTCCTTTCTATAAATTTCCAGATACTTTGGTACCAGAATATAACGTAGCATTTTATGATGCTGATTATATTCCATTATTGCAACAAAATACATTCAATTTTAGTTTTTATACTGCAAAAAATCAAAAGATTAATGTAATGCCTCCTGTTCAAAGGCGTTACAAGCAAGAAGAAAACATAAGTATGGTATCTAGTGTAGTGAATGAAAACTTTAATTATATTCAGGTAAAACACGATTTTGCAGCGGGTATTATTATTCCTTTTTTCGATAATTCTGTACATAGTGGAGTAAGTCAATTTTCATTTGCAATAGATTTTGGTACGACAAATACCCACATAGAATATTCAGTTGATAATGCTATTCCACAACCTTTTGAGTTGCTAAAAAATGAAAGAAATCATTGCGGTAGATTAATTGATGATACCAAATTTGATGAATCTTATTTGAAATTAAGCAAGGATGATCTTTTGCCAGAGGAGATTGGTAATGGCAGTACTTATGAAATGCCGCAACGAACAGCTATTAGTTATCATACTAAAACCGATTTTAATAAGCCCCTTTTTTCAATGGCTAATATTAATATTCCATTTAAATATGAGCGTTATGCTTTTGCCTTAAATACGGAAGTTAAAACAAATTTAAAGTGGAATACAGATGATTCTAGCTCAATTGTAATGCAGCAATTTTTTGAACAGCTTGTAAAAATGATTAGAAACAAGGTGTTATTAAACAATGGGAATACCGATAAAATAAGAATAATTTGGTCTTATCCTGCAAGTATGTTGGGTTACGAGTTAGCTAGGTTAGAGGGTAAATGGACAACAATAATTCATAAATATTTAGGAGAGAAAGTCAAAATCCAAAAAGTATGTGAAAGTTTAACACCCTTTTATTATTATATCAATGCAGAAGGTATACCATCTTTTACTCCCGTGGTATCTATTGATATTGGAGGTGGCACATCGGATGTAGCAGTTTACAAAGATGATCGGCCAATACTTTTTAGCTCTTATAAGTTTGCTGGAGATGCTATATTCGGCGATAATTTTAAACGGAATATAAATATTAACGGTTTTGTGAAAAAGTATTATCCGAAATTAACAACAATTATATCTGCAAATAAAGAGGTTAGTTTAAATAGTATTCTTGCTAGTATTAAATCTAAAAATAATTCTAATGATGTTATAAATGCTCTATTTAGCTTGGAAAATAATAAACAGCTTAGAGATAAAAAAATACCCATTAGTTTTCTTGATTTATTAAAGGAAGATGCGGAAATGAAAATTATTTTTCTGCTTTTTTATGTTTCTCAAATTTATCATGTTGCCCAACTTTTGAAGGTAAAAAGAATAGAAGTCCCTTCTACATTTATATTTTCAGGAACAGCATCAAAACTTTTAGGCATCGTTGATTCTTCAACAAATAAACTTATTTTAAAAAAACTAGTAAAGCTGGTGTTTGTACATGTCTATGAATTAGATAAAAATCCTGAAATAGAAATTATTTTACCAAAGAACCCAAAGGAATTAGCAAGTAAAGGAGGTATTTATTTCAATCCAGATGATGAAATAGATTTAAAAAAGATTAAGGAAATATTATTATCAGAAGATGTTTTGTTAACCAAGGATTCTAATTTTAATTATGGAAATGTACATGAATTAGAAAAAAATGTTTTGCTTACTTATGATGGATTTTTAAAGTTCTTTTTTGATATGAACAAGGAAATACCATTTAGAGACACTTTTGGTATAGAAAAAGACGTTTTTGACTTTACTAGAAATTTTTTAATGACTAAAAAACAAGATGCTTTAAAGATGGGTATACAGAACAAGTTATCTGAAATTAAACAGCATCATGAAGAAGAAATAGGCGAGTCACTTTTCTTTTATCCTTTGGTGGGCAGCTTAGGTGCTTTGGCATATGAATTAACGACTAGAAACAAGTAAATATGAAATTGATAGCTAGTGTGTTGGTGTTGATATTTTTAGGATTAAATATATCATATTGTCAAAATTTGGATAGTCAAATAAAACAGGAATTTAATCAGAGAGAATGGGATGCAATAGTAGATTATGTTAATGAGGAGACAACGTTGCTCTATATAAATGAATATCCTAATAAGACTAAAGAAGAATCAATTAGTGCCAAATTATTAGATTCTATTTTGAAAGATAATTCAGTTTTGGAACCTATTGATAATAAGAAAATACTTTATATAATTGAGATTGGATGGGGGAAAACAACTAATAATATTTTTAAGCCGATAAGCGTCCTGAAAATGAATTCACCTAAAAATTTAGATTCTTTATTTTCCAAAGTTAGTTCTCTTTTAGAAAAGAGAAAATCTAAAGTTCATGAATCTTTAGAGTTTATTGGCTTGAAAAACAAAATTTTAGAAGCTTATAATCCTGATTTTGAAAATGAAATTATAGTTAAATATAATACTTCTGAATCCAATATTATTCCTCCTGTGGAAGTAAAAAGTGGAATTAACTATTATGGGTACTTGATAATACCTTCGGTACTATTTTTTTTGCTATCTATTTTTTTGTTTTTAAAATATAGAAGTTTAATTAAGGGTATAGAGGAATTAAAAGGATTGCTAAACAATGAAAAGATAATTACAAATAAAAAGGATTTTGAAATAGAAGATTTGCGTAATGCTATAAAAGACCTCAATATTAAAAGTAACGCCTCAAATATTATAGATAAAAATAAAATGGATAGACTTATAAGTTCCTCTCATAAATTAGATAAAACTCATGGAGAAGATAAGGTGTCTAGAGAAATTATATTAACTACCGTAAATAACCCCAGAGAGGCAAAAATACTCTATGCAGGAAAACCCTCCTTGGAAAGTAAGTTTCTAAATATTTCAAATGAGCCAGTAGCTAATCAGACCATTTTTAAGCTTACAGTTGATCAGGAAAATGAAAAAATAGCATGCTTTGAGGTGGCATTAATAAGTGCTTTTATGACAAGAAATATTACGAATTCTCCGGATGATTATTTGTTTAGAGTTTGTAATCAAGAAAATTCAAACAAGGATTTCAGTAGAGAAATAGTTACGACTAAAAAAGGTAGAGCAGAATTTCATGATGGTCAATGGACTGTTCGTGAAGAAAATAAAGCAACCATTAAATTTCAATAATGATAGAACATGATGATATTTTAGTTCCTCTAATTGTAATAATAATCTTAGCTCAAATAATTGTTTTTACAGTTAATTTAAAAAAAATATGGCAGTATAAAAAAGCTATTGAAAATTCTAAAAAGTTTAAGCTTATCGATGTGAGTATTCCTGAAAAAGATATTTCAAGAATAAGTGTTGATGAAGCAATATCTAATTATTCTACCAATAATGATGCTTCTTTTAGTTTTTATGAAAGTAACAACGGAATTAAAGATGAGGTTCTTCCCGTAACTGATATTTTTGACGAGTCTGAGTTGTAATATGTGTTTCAAATAAGGATCATTAATAAAATCACTTTAATTATAAAATAAATAGTAAAATAATGGAGGAAAATATTAAAATTTCTTTAATTCATTTCACAGGTAAAAGCACTGATGTACAAGACAATATTCTTAATTCAATTAATAAATACCTTCTTAGAAATAAAGGAGCGGTAAGTGATTTTTTATTAGTAAAAGACATTGTTGATAGAAATATTGATAAGGTAGATGATGAAATTAGTAATAGAATTTCAATTCCTCTATATCTTGGATTAATAGGAACTATGGTGGGTATTGTAGGTGGCTTGTTTTTTATGCCCAGTTTATCCGTCTCAAATCAAGAAAGCCTGGATGCAATAGGAGGAATTGATTCATTGCTTGGGGGGGTCAAAATTGCTATGATAGCAAGTGTTACTGGACTATTGCTGACAGTCATTAGTAATATGGTGTTTTTGAATGTAAGAAAGTCAGTAGAGTATAAAAAGAATGATTTTTTTAGCTTTATTCAAAGTGATTTGTTGCCAATTCTCTCTAAAAATACAGCATCTAGTATTTATACTTTACAAACAAATTTATTGAAGTTCAATGAGGACTTCTCCACTAATATGAAACAGTTTAATGGAATAATCTCTTCTGTTAAAAATACGTTTGATAGTCAGCTAGAAGTTGTTCAAGAATTAAAGCGTATTGATGTTGCAACAATCGCAAAATATAATATCGAAGTAATGCAACAATTAAAGTCATCCTTTAAAAACTTAAAGGAGTTGTCTGAATATCTATTTAAAACAAATAGCTTATTGCGTAATACTGAGGAGTTAAATCTTACCATAAATAAGCAGTTAGATAAAGTTGGGGATATTTCAGAGTTAGTTAAAAATTTTGATACAAATGCAGGAAGTATTTCAGAAGCTTCTAAATATATGGAGAGTCATTTTAAAAATTTTGATTTAAGGGAGCAAGCTATTAATAATCGACTTATAGATTTTGATCAGAATACTGGTAAAATGATTGAAGATTTATCATTGTCCTTTCAAAGTAGGAAAGAAGAATTCAATAAAAAAGATATTGAGATAGGATCAGATTTTAATAAATTATTTGATTCATTAAAGTCAAAAACTGAAAAAGTTTTTGATGATGAAAGTGGGAATATTAAAGCTATATTAGGTAACGTTAGTTCAGTTAGGAAAGAAGTGGATAATTTACAGAGTGTTTCAAGTGAATTAACTGGATTAAAAAATAGTGTTATTTTTCATGATGAAACAATTAAAGATTTATTGCAATTGATCAAGACAAACTCAATAGTAGTTGAAAGGCCAAAAATTATAAATGTTGGTGTTATTGTATTTCTGTTGCTAGGTATTATTACCTGTCTAGTCGCGATTTATAAAATCGTTACTTTTTAATGTCAGCTAAGAAAAAAAATACAGATTTCTTTTGGGTTAGCTTCTCTGACCTTATGACTAGCCTATTCTTCATAATGTTAGTCTTATTTGTTTTGACCGTGGTTTATTTACGAATAGAACAAAAAAAGATTATAGCTGAAAAGGAGGAATTGGAAAAAATCGTTCAATTAGAAGAGCAATTTAAACCATTACAACTAGATGGAGATTTTTATTATTTGGAGGCTTGTAAAAAGTTTGTTGCAAAAGACTTGTTAGGCAAGGAAATTTTTGAGCGTAATAAAACTGAAATTTTGGTTGAGTATATTGAACCCACTTTGCTTGTGGGTAGAAAACTAGAAAAATTCTTAAATAAATTAGAAAAAAACAATCCCACTTTTTCATATCTCCTTGTAATTGAGGGTAATATGGGTAATTCATATGATTTAAAATTTGCTAAAGATGATAGTTTTGGGTATAAAAAAAGCTATGAGCGCGCACTTGCTGTTTATAATCTGTGGGTTGCGAATGATGTTAATTTTAGAAAATCTAACGTAGAAGTTTTGATTTCGGGAAGTGGTTTTAATGGTCTCTGTAGAGAGCAAAACGAAGAGAATAATAAGAGATTCTCAATTCAAATTATTCCTAAAGTGAGTAACAATACCAATTACAAAAATGAATAAAATTATATTAACATTATTTTGTTTTTTTATGTTTCTATCTTGTAATAGACCAAATAGGAATTCGGAAAGTGAAAATACTAAACGAATAAATTCCAATTCTACTCGGGATAATTCATTAACATTAAATAATAAAAAGCAAGCTACTTCGGTACATATGACTAATACTCATGGAGTATTTGAGGTCCCGATTACTGTAAATGGCACTTTAATGAATTTCATTTTTGATACAGGAGCTAGTAGTATATCAATATCTTCAACGGAGGCTATGTTCTTATACAAGCAGGGGACAATATCCGATGATGACATACTGGGGTCTATTTTCTTTCAAGATGCAACAGGAGCGGTCTATGAAGGTACACAGATTTTATTGAAATCAGTTAAAATTGGTACTAGGGAGATACACAATGTAAAGGCTTCAGTTGTCCATAATCTGGAGGCGCCACTACTTTTGGGACAATCAGCCCTTGGAGAGTTTGGAAAAGTAACTATAGATTATAACGAAAACATAATTAGCTTTGAATAGAAGTATATTTATATTACTAATTATTTTAGTATTTGCTTGTAAAAGGAATAGGTCGCAATTTGAATCTCAACCTGAAAATATATCTAGGTATGATAAAGGTGATGCAAACATATCAACGGAGGTAAAGGATACATTAAAACCGAAATATTTAGAGGCTAAAATCATAAGAATTTTAGATGGCGATACAGTTGAGGTGCTATATGGAGAGCTACCAATAAAATTACGCTTAGCACATATAGATTGCCCAGAGAAAAGAGGCAAACAGCCTTTTGGAAATAAAGCTAAACTAGCCTTGTCAGATTTATGTTTTGGACAAATGGTACAAATCGACTCCGATAAAAAATTTGACCGCAATGGTAGGTTGATAGGTGTAATTTTTAATGCAGACGGTTTGAATGTAAATAAAGAAATGGTGCGTTTAGGAATGGCATGGCACTATAAAAAATACTCGGATGATAGGAGTTATGATCTATTAGAAAAAGAGGCCAGAAAGAATAAAGTAGGTTTATGGATAGACCCTGCCCCAATTGCTCCATGGGCTTTTCGATAGAATTACTTAATTAATCAATACATAAGTATTATTTATGGAGTAATTGCTCAACCCAAAAAGACACATTGAGGATCAATCACAAAAGTTGTGTGTGAATTGAAATAGGAGTTCGATCTTTGCAATAAAACGATCGTCCTTGGAACTATCTATAGACCTATTAAAGCTTATACTACCTGAACTATTACTAACCCACTTCGACCTAGTCACCCATAAAACGGAAGACGGTACGCTCCATTTATCTTTTGAAGAAAAGAAGGACAGCCCTAAAGAAGAAAAACATCGCATTTTAATAGCCCATGGTTTTCATAAAGAGATAGTAGTCCAAGACTTTCCATTGCGGGGAAAGTCAGTTTATCTCCACATTAAGCGACGCCGTTGGCTTGATAAGCGCACTAACGAAATAGTGCAAAGAGATTGGGATCTGGTCGCACAGGGAACACGAATGACCATCGAGTTCGCTGCTTTTTTAAAAGTACTTGGTCGATACTAAAGCTTCGGACTGCCGCACCATAGGCCATTTCTATGGGGTCGACGGAAAGAAGCTCCAGCGACAGTACAAGGATTATCTGAGCGATTTTAAAGATTGGGATCAAAAGGGACATGCCAAACAATGGCTCATCTTTCCCGAGAATATCGGGCCATATCTGGGGTCAAACGTAAAACTTGGGGAGAAACTTTATCTTTGACAAAAAAGTGTTTAGATTTTGGATATAGAATTAGTGCGGTATTTGTTGCCGGAAGGCGTATTGGATTACTTTGAAATTGTAAGCCATCAATCATCAGAAGGTAAGGTTCATTTTTACTTAGAAGAAAAGAACGTGCTACCCAAAGAGCACCAAACAGAATTAGCCCATTCCAAAGGCTTCTTACCGGAGATAACAGTTGAGGACTTCCCTCTAAGAGGTAAATCGGTACTGCTCCATATAAAGCGTAGGCGCTGGACTCTTATGGATACGGGAAAAATTATAAAAAGAGATTGGGGTTTAATAGCAAAAGGCACTCGGATAACCAGCGAATTTGCCTCTTTTTTAAAAGGTATCGCTTGACAATCATGCCGTAAGCGCTAAACGGTTTGGCGACTATTATAAAATTAATGGCAAAGCCCTACAGTATCACTACAAAAACCATCTTAGCGACTTCAAGGATTGGCCCCAAAAGGAACATTCACAAAAGTGGTTGCTCTTTGGAAAAAATTTAGGTTACTATTTAAGTTTAGATGAAACCTCTTTGTCCAACGGTGAACTCTACACGATTCTAACCAATAAAGGCGCTAACGGAAAGAAAGGTAGCATAGTGGCCATTGTCAAGGGAACCAAAGCGGATGACGTCATCAGTGTGCTTAATAAAATCCCTGTGGAAAGACGAAATATAGTCAAAGAAGTTACTGTCGATATGGCTGGAAATATGAATTTGATCGCTAAAAAATGTTTCCCCAGAACAGAGATCGTGACCGATAGATTCCATGTTCAAAAATTAGCCTCAGAAGCAGTCCAAGAAGAACGTATCCGATTAAGATGGGAAGTTATAGAAATAGAAAACAAAGCCATTGAAGAAGCTCGAAAAACAGAAAAAACACATAGACCAGAAATTCTCGCTAACGGAGATACCCATAGACAGTTGCTGGCCAGAAGTCGATATGTATTATTTAAACCAAAGACCAAATGGACTGCAGGACAAATAGAAAGAGCGGAAATATTGTTTCGACTTTACCCAACTATTGAAAAAGCCTATAAGTTGGCCCAAGCATTAAGCTATATCTATGAAAATAATACGAATAAGGATGTAGCAAGACTAAAATTGGCACAGTGGTATAACGAAGTAGAAAACTCAAATTTTAAGTCGTTCAACACCATTGCAAGGTCTATACAAATGCATTACAAACCAATTTTGAACTATTTTAATAACAGGAGCACCAATGCTTCCGCGGAATCCTTTAATGCTAAAATTAAAGAGTTCAGGACGATGTTTAGAGGCGTAAGAGATGTTAAGTTTTTCTTGTTTAGACTAACAAAATTATATGCCTAATTTATCTCACTCCCCAAGAATATTCCTTGATCCTTTAATAGCCCATGGTTTTCATACAGAGATAGTAGTCCAAGACTTTCCATTGCGGGGAAAGTCAGTTTATCTCCACATTAAGCGACGCCGTTGGCTTGATAAGCGCACTAACGAAATAGTGCAAAGAGATTGGGATCTGGTCGCACAGGGAACACGAATGACCATCGAGTTCGCTGCTTTTTTAAAAGTACTTGGTCGATACTAAAGCTTCGGACTGCCGCACCATAGGCCATTTCTATGGGGTCGACGGAAAGAAACTCCAGCGACAGTACAAGGATTATCTGAGCGATTTTAAAGATTGGGATCAAAAGGGACATGCCAAACAATGGCTCATCTTTCCCGAGAATATCGGGCCATATCTGTCCATTGACGAAACGGCACTCTCCAAAGGGGAACTCTACACGATAATCACCAACAAAAAGGCCAAGGGCAGGAAAGGATCTATAGTGGCCATATTCTCCGGCACCAAGGTGGGACCGATTATAGAACAACTAATGAAGATATCGGCAAAGGAAAGGGCCAAAGTCAAGGAGATCACTATGGATATGGCAAACTCGATGAAGACCATCTCCAAGAAGTGCTTCCCTAAGGCAATACAGGTCACCGATCGCTTCCATGTACAAAAACTTGCCCTAGAGGCGCTTCAGGATATCCGGATCAAACACAGATGGGACGCAATAGACCTGGAGAACGAACAGATAAAACAGCCAAGGGCAAAGAACAAGACATTCGTCCCAAAAGAATTCAATAACGGAGATACAAGAAAGCAACTATTGGCCCGCAGCAGGTATTTACTGTACAAAGCTCCAAATAACTGGACAGAGAACCAATACATAAGAAGCAGGATATTGTTCGATCAATATCCCGATATAAAGATTGCCTTCGACCTAGCCCAAGGACTCAGAAACATATTCAATACGGCAACGTCCATAGAGACCGCCTATACAAAACTCGCACATTGGTACAAGGATGTAGAAAACACAGGATTTAGGGCGTTCAACACCATCGCAAACACCATAACACTCAACTATAGATCTATCCTGAACTATTTTATAAACAGGAGTACAAATGCATCGGCAGAATCATTCAACGCTAAGATAAAGGCATTCAGAAGTCAATTCAGAGGTGTTAGAAATATAGAATTCTTCTTATTCAGATTAACTAAAATATTTGCATAAACACAACAATTGAGCCTGATCCCGTTCAACACCATCGCAAACACCATAACACTCAACTATAGATCTATCCTGAACTATTTTATAAACAGGAGTACAAATGCATCGGCAGAATCATTCAACGCTAAGATAAAGGCGTTCAGAAGTCAATTTAGAGGTGTTAGAAATATAGAATTCTTCTTATTCAGATTAACTAAAATATTTGCATAAACACAACAATTGAGCCTGATCCCAATTGAGCCTGATCCCTGATCCCATTTCAATTGTAAACACAAAAAGACACATCGAATTTTTAAAATATCTAAATTTCTAAAATTTTAGGCTAAAACAGCTATAAAACAAAAAAACCACTTCGTTTGAAGTGGTTTTTCTTAGTAGCGGGAACTGGACTCGAACCAGTGACCTTCGGGTTATGAGCCCGACGAGCTACCTACTGCTCTATCCCGCGATATGGGTTTCTGAAACGATCAACTTAGCTTTTAACTTTCAGCTCATAACTGCTGACTGATGTATTTCAGGCTGCAAATATACAAACCTTTTTCCTTACTATCAAAATATATTTTAATATATTTTTTTCGGACATCATTTTAAATCCTTAAATTCCCATGATATTAAAATGAAAAACCACTGAATGAACGCTATAAATGATTTTTTAGCCTATGTGCTTCCGTATACTGAATGGCCAATGTTTCTGCTTTTAATTGGTGGCGGTATTCTACTTTTGTTTTATTCTAAGTTTATTCCCTTTAGGTATTTTGGACATGCAATTGCCATTACTGCAGGGAAATATGATGACAAAAATGCAAAAGGAGATGTAAGTTCTTTTCAAGCCTTATCTGCAGCAGTAGCGGCAACAGTAGGACTAGGGAATATATCGGGAGTAGCTATAGCAATTCATGACGGTGGACCAGGCGTAATTTTCTGGATTTGGATAACAGCATTGTTGGGTATGGGTATAAAATTTTATTCCTGTAGCTTATCTATCATGTATAGAGGAACAGATGGTGAAGGCCATATGCAAGGAGGTCCTATGTATTATATTACAAAAGGACTAGGGGAAAAATGGAAACCCTTAGCAATTTTCTTCTGCCTTTGTGGTATGTTCGGTTTTTTAGGTGTTTTTACCGCAAATCAGTTTACAGAAACGTTTATGATGGTCATAAAACCAGAAGAAACCATTTTTGCTATGGAAACGGAGACTTGGAAATGGACAATCGGTGCTGTACTCGCAGTGATTACGTCTTTGGTTATTTTTGGCGGACTCAAAAAAATAGCTAAAGTATCTTCTACCGTCGTGCCATTTATGGTATTCGTTTATTTAGTAGCCGTTATTGTGGTGATGGTTATGAATTCTGAAAAAGTGCTACCCGCACTAGGCTTAATTTTTACAGAGGCCTGGAATTTTAATACTATCGTTACCGGGGGGTTTTGGGGCTTGGTGATTATTGGGGTGCGTAGAGCAATGTTTTCTAATGAAGCAGGTTTGGGGAGTGCACCTATGTATCATGGGCAATCTAAGACAGACAATCCTATAAAAGAAGGTTTAGTGGCTATGTTAGGCCCTTTTATAGATACTATTTTGGTATGTACATTTACGGCCATAGTTATTATTTTAAGTGGAGCATATACAGAAGATGTCAGTGGTATTTTAATGACTTTAGAAGCTTTTGAAAGAACTCTTTTTGGATATGGAGATGAATTATTGATGATTATTGTTACCGCTTTTGCTTTATCAACCTTATTTACCTACTCCTATTACGGTGTAAAATGCTTATCGTTCTTAACAAACCCTAAAATTGGCAGATTATATAACGTATACTTTGTTATAATGATTATTTTTGCCGCAGTGGCTTCGTTAGATTTGGTAAAAAATTTAATCGACTTATCATATTCACTTATGGTAATACCAAATATGATAGCCGTTTTGCTATTAGCACCTAAAGTAAATGTTGCCGCAGCCGCATATTTTAAAAAATTAAAGAATGACAGAGCATAAAGCTGGTTTTGTAAATATTATTGGAAATCCTAATGTGGGGAAATCTACCTTGATGAATGCCTTTGTTGGTGAGAAATTATCTATTATCACCTCCAAAGCACAAACAACAAGGCACCGGATTTTAGGGATCGTGAATGGTGATGATTTTCAAATGATTTTATCGGATACTCCAGGAATTATCAAACCTGCTTACGAACTACAATCTTCTATGATGGATTTTGTGAAGTCGGCTTTTGAAGATGCTGATATCCTAATCTACATGGTAGAAATAGGGGAGAAGGCATTGAAAGATGAGCGTTTCTTTGAAAAACTAAAGAATAGTAAAATTCCAGTACTTTTATTATTAAATAAGATTGATGTTTCTGAGCAAGGTATTTTAGAAGCGCAAGTGCAATATTGGCATGAGCAATTACCTACGGCAGAAATACACCCGATAAGTGCATTGCAAAACTTTAATGTGAAAGAAGTATTCCTTCGCATTTTAGAATTATTGCCTGTATCTCCTGCATTTTATCCTAAAGATCAATTAACAGATAAACCAGAACGTTTCTTTGTAAACGAAACAATTAGAGAGAAAATATTACAGAACTACAAAAAAGAAATTCCGTATTCAGTAGAAATAGATACAGAAGAATTTTTTGAAGATGATAAAATTATTAGAATGCGATCTGTGATCATGGTAGAGCGCGAATCTCAAAAAGGAATTATCATTGGTCATAAAGGTGCTGCTTTAAAAAGAGTAGGTGTAGAGTCAAGAAAAGATTTAGAAATCTTCTTTGATAAGCAAGTACATTTAGAACTTTATGTAAAAGTAAATAAGAACTGGAGAAGCAATGCCAACCAGTTAAAACGTTTTGGATATAACCAAGGCTAAATTGTTAAGTATGCTGCTGCCTTAAGGTGCACACGTAAAATAACAAGTATAATTTTTTACAATCCCTAAGTTCTAAAAAGCTTGGGGATTATTTGTTTAAGGTTTCTTCCATAAAATCATAGAGTTGCTGCATTTGTGGTCTTCCTTTTCTTTTTCCAATACGACCAAAGGCATAGAAGGCAAACCAGAGTATACCCATAAGAATCATGAGCCCTACTTGAAATCCGTAAGGTTTATTTAGTGTAAAACTAGAATAGGCCCAAATAGAGACTACAATAAATAGCGTGGCTATACCAAAATGAAGAAACATAAAAAAGGTCCATAAGGTGGGGTTGGGTCCAAAAACACCATAAAGTTTAGTCGTCTTAGGAACTTGGCTGGTGCTAATTTCTAAATGTAATTGTGGAGACCAGAAGTGATGCTCATTCGGTTTAAATTTTAGAAAAACATGTTCATCCATACGTTTGCAGGTTATGGCTAGAGGATCTAGGTTTTCAAAATTAGCTAGTAATGTTTCTGCACTAGTGTCTAAATCTAGTTGAAAACGAGGTCTAAGAACGATAGTGTTTGGAAGCGTTTTCACAGGTATCTTATTAATTATTAAACATGTTTAGGTCTAAATATATCTCAAATTTTCTAAGATCGTTACATTTTTCTTTTCCCTAATTTCACAGTAACAGCTATTTAGGTAGAGAAGATATCATTTTTCTTCAATAAATAATAGTACTTTTGCAGCAAAATTACGAAGTATGAGTGCTATTGTAGCCATTGTAGGGAGACCTAACGTAGGTAAGTCAACTTTTTTTAACCGATTAATAAAGCGTAGAGAGGCTATTGTTGATGCGGTTAGTGGGGTTACGCGTGACCGTCATTATGGCAAAAGTGACTGGAATGGAAGAGAGTTTTCAGTAATTGATACTGGAGGATATGTTAAAGGAAGTGATGATGTTTTTGAGGCAGAAATAGATAAGCAAGTAGAATTGGCTATCGATGAAGCAGATGTTATTATTTTTATGGTTGACGTAGAAACCGGAATTACAGGAATGGATGAAGACGTTGCTAATTTACTTCGTAGAGTTAAAAAACCGGTTTTATTAGCGGTTAATAAAGTAGATAACAACAAACGTGCAGAAGACGCGGTAGAATTCTATTCATTGGGTTTAGGTGATTATTTTACAATTGCCAGTACCAATGGATCTGGAACAGGAGATTTATTAGATGCTTTGGTAGAAGTTTTACCAGAAAAAGAACCTAATAGAGATGAGGAGTTGCCAAGATTTGCTGTAGTAGGGAGACCAAATGCAGGAAAGTCGTCTTTTATAAATGCCTTGATAGGTGAAGAAAGATATATTGTTACAGATGTAGCAGGAACAACTAGAGATAGTATCGATACAAAATACAACCGTTTTGGTTTCGAATTTAATTTAGTTGATACTGCAGGGATTCGTAGAAAATCTAAGGTGCACGAAGATCTTGAGTTTTACTCAGTGATGCGTTCTGTTAGAGCTATTGAGCATTCTGATGTTTGTATTATAATCTTGGATGCTACACGTGGTTTTGATGGTCAGGTGCAGAATATATTTTGGCTAGCTCAACGTAATAACAAGGGAATAGTAATCCTTGTGAATAAGTGGGATTTGGTAGAAGATAAAGAGACCAATACAATTAAGCAATACACGGAGAAGATAAAAGAGTCTATGGCTCCTTTTATAGATGTGCCTATTGTCTTTATGTCTGTGTTAACCAAGCAACGTATATTTAAAGCTATTGAAACGGCTGTTCAGGTATATGAAAACAGAAGTCGTAAAATTCAAACACGTAAGTTTAATGATATTATGCTTCCGTTGATAGAGAATTATCCTCCGCCAGCGTATAAAGGTAAATATGTAAAAATTAAGTTTTGTACACAATTACCAACACCATATCCGCAATTTGCATTTTTCTGTAACTTGCCACAGTATGTAAGGGATCCGTATAAACGTTTCTTAGAAAATAAACTTAGAGAGAGTTTCGATTTCTCTGGAGTGCCTATTTCTATATTTATGCGTAAAAAGTAAGCGGTAGTAAAAGCTTAAAACCTAAAAGAGGGCTAATTTCTAGTAAAGAAATTAGCCCTCTTTTTATATCTTATATTAAAATATTAATTAATAAAAATTGTTACGGATCTATCGCTTAAGTTTATTTCGCTTGTAGCCCCACTTACAGAAATACTGTTTACGTCGTTATCAATTCCGCAACACTCACTACCATCTCCTGTTTTTTCTATATCCATATTCATGGTAAAAAAAGCATCGGTTTTTAAATTAACAGTATAACTTTTTTCTTGACTCTCCAAGATATCAATATCAAGATATATGCCTGGAGTTTCTTCGGTAGCATTTACAGAAAATGAGGCATTCATACTCGCTTCGTCAAAAATGGTAATATTAGAAGCCGTGTAGCTGCCGTTTTCTATTAGATTGTTTCCTGTAGCTTCATCAATGATAATCATCTTAAAATTATTTGATAGACAGGTTACGGCACTACAATCTGTAATTGAAGATTCGCTTTTGCTGTCACATTGAATTAAAAAAAAGGCTAAGAAAAGTACTGTTAGGGTTTTATACATGATGGGGTTTATTTAAAAGATGCGAAATATAAGAAAGGTTGCTTACTGGAATGAAGAGTTGTTACCAACCTCCGGATGCACCGCCTCCGCCAAAGCCTCCGCCTCCGAAGCCTCCGCCGAAACCACCGCCTCCTCCGAAGCCTCCGCCACTACCAAAGCCTCCTCCAGAACTATGACCACCACGTCCCATGTTGCTCAATATAATAGCGTCCCAGATACTGAAGCCTCCAGATTTATTACCGCCATTTTTGCCGCCGCCATTTCTTTTATTCTTGTTAGATAAGATAATGATGATAACTATGAAGATAACGAATGGAAATAGGTTCTGAAAAGGGAAAGAGGTGTTGTTAAATGATCTGTCTTCTTGAAACTCTCCGGTTAGGACACTAAAAATAGCATCTGCACCTTTATTTATCCCTCCAAAATAATCGCCTGTTTTAAATTCAGGAATGATTACTTGTTCTATAATACGTTTAGACATAGCATCGGTAAGGGAGCCTTCTACTCCGTAACCTGTGTTGATGGCTACTTTACGGTCATCTTTAGCTAGAATCAATAAAACACCATTATCGGTATCACTTTGGCCTATACCCCATTTTTGTCCCCACTGTGCACCTAGATAATTAATTTCTTCTCCTTTTGTAGAACCAATTATTACCACCACAATTTGTGTTGAAGTGCTATCTGCGTAGTTTTTTAATTTCTGGACTAAGCTGTTTTTTTGCGAAGTAGATAGCAGGTCTATGTAGTCATATACCCCTTCTTGTACGCCTGGTTTTTCTGGAATAGTAAACTGACCAAAGGCTAGGGTAGATAAGAATAGAAATAAAAAAAATACGTTACCCTTTAGAAACTTCATTGCTAAGTTCATTTGTGTCGTTATGTTGCCAAGGAAAATGACCGTGAAGTTCTTTTCCAGCTTTTAAAATGCCATCAATGATGCCTTGTTTAAAGTTTCCTTGCTTAAATTGTTCTTGGATAACATTCTTTGTGGTATCCCAAAAATCTTTTGGGACAACCTTATCAATACCTTTATCGCCGCAAATAACAAATTTTTTATCATGCACGGCAACGTAGATCAATACACCATTTGCATCTTTGGTGTTGTCCATCTTTAGAACATGAAAAACTTCTTCTGCGCGCTTAAAATGATCTAATTCGGTATGAGCTTCAATATGGACTCTTATTTCACCAGAAGTATTTTTTTCCGCTTCAATAATTGCCTGAACAATTTCTTGTTCTTCTTTAGCCGATAAAAATTCTTCTACTTTAGACATAGTACCTTATTTGAAATCAAAATTTACATCAGGAGCATTCTCTGCACCAGCATTAGATGAAAATAATAGCATTTGGTCAAAGTTGGCAATCCCTGCAATAATATTAGTGGGTATTTGTGCAATTTTGATGTTGTAGTCTCCTGCTAGGTCATTAAAACGATTTCTTTCCACATTAATTCTGTTTTCAGTACCTTCTAATTGTGACTGTAAGTCTAAGAAATTCTGATTTGCTTTTAATTCTGGATACCGCTCTACAACGACCATTAATTTACTTAAAGCACCTGTCAATCCGCCTTGAGCTTCTTGAAACGCAGCCATTTTTTCAGGAGTTAAGTTACTTGCGTCAATATTGGTAGCAGTAGCTTTAGCTCTAGCTTCAATAACGTCTGTAAGCGTTCCTCTTTCGAAATCTGCAGCACCCTGCACTGTTTTAACTAAATTACCAATAAGATCGCTACGCCTCTGGTAAGAGCTCTCTACGTTTGCCCATTGCTTAGTAGCTTGTCCTTTCATTTCTACAAGGGTATTGTTTGTGCTAACATACCACATTCCGAAAAGGGCAATTATAGCTACAACAACAATAATCCCGATAAGTCCTTTTTTCATTTTATATATTTTTAGTTTGTTTTTTATAATTGATTTTTAATTTTCACAAGCTCGGCTTTTATACCTTCTAGCTTATGTATGATATCAAATTTGGATAATGTCTGACTCTTGTTTTCTTTTAAATGGGTTTTAGCACCTTCTAAGGTGAAACCGCGTTCTTTTACCAAGTGATAAATGAGTTGCAAGTTTTTTACATCCTGAGGGGTGAATTTTCTGTTGCCTTTAGCATTTTTTTTAGGCTGAAGTACATCAAATTCTTTTTCCCAGAATCTAATTAACGAAGTGTTTACGTTAAATGCTTTCGCAATTTCGCCAATGCCGTAATATCTTTTTTCAGGGAGTTCTATATGCATTAGTCTAATGATTGGTTTTCTTGCGATGCCGTTTTTAGCATATTAGCAAATTCTTCTGCAGTTAAACTTCCATAGTAGAAGTTAATTGGATTAATACGTTGGTCGTCTTTAAATACTTCATAATGAAGATGGGGTGCTTCAGAGCGTCCTGTGCTTCCAACAAAGCCAATTAAATCGCCACGTTTTACTGTTTTGCCAGCAGTGACATTATACTTACTCATATGAGCATATAGACTTACATAGCCAAAACCATGATCAATTCTTATATGATTACCATACCCGGAAGAATTACTATCTGCACGGGTAACTTTTCCATCACCTGTTGCATAAATGGGAGTCCCTTTTGGCGATGAGAAATCCATTCCCCAGTGCATCTTTCTTGCTTTTGTAAAAGGATCTGAACGCCAGCCGTATCCTGAAGCCATTCTTCTTAAATCTTCATTATTAATAGGTTGTATAGCGGGTATTGCTGCTAGTAATTTTTCTTTTTCCTCTGCTAGTTTGGTAATCTCATCTAGAGATTTTGATTGGATAACCATTTGCTTCTGAATAATATCCATTCGTTTTGTAGAGGCAATAATCATTTCTGAATTATTAAATCCTTCTAATGACTTATACCGGTTTATACCACCAAATCCTGCTCTTCTTTGTTCATCAGGAATAGGGTTAGCTTCAAAATAGATGCGGTAAATGTTGTTGTCGCGATCCTCTATATTGGTTAAGACTTGCTCAACTTGTTCCATCTTTTTATCTAACAACTCAAACTGTAAGTCGTAGTTTCGCAATTCGCGTTGCAGAGACAATTCTTTTGGAGTATTGATAAAATTGGTATTTAATAACACTGTTAAGCCTAGAAGACCAAACAAAAAAGAACCTAGTAAAAACAGACCAATGTTCCTGTATTTTCTAGATTTTCTTGCTTCTATTTTGCGATACGATAACGTATCTGGATCGTAATAATATTTTACTTTAGACATAAATGGATTTTATCCTATTTTTGTGCTTTGAAATAAACGTAACAAACAAATATAAAAATAGTTTTGTAGATTCTCTTAAATTTATCAAAAGCTTAAGTTTTTGTCATCATTTTCTTTTAGTTAGAAGAAGAAATTGAGATAATTCTTACGCTAAGTTTATAAGAGTGTGCTAAAAGCATTAAACAATTACAGATGAAATCTCAAGAGATACGATCAAAATTTTTAGAATTTTTTAAGGACAAAGAACATAAAATAGTTGCTTCTGCTCCTATGGTTATAAAAGATGACCCAACGTTAATGTTCACAAATGCTGGGATGAACCAGTTTAAAGAATTCTTTTTAGGGAATACAGTTCCTAAAGATACTCGCGTTACGGATACTCAAAAATGTTTGCGCGTTAGTGGTAAGCATAATGATTTAGAGGAAGTAGGGAAAGATACCTACCACCACACGATGTTTGAGATGTTGGGAAATTGGAGTTTTGGGGATTACTTTAAAGAAGAAGCCATTACGTGGGCTTGGGAATTTTTGACGGACGTTTGTAAGATTGATAAAACAAGTCTTTATGTTACTGTTTTTGAAGGTAGTAAAGATGCTGATAATTTAGATCAAGACTCAGAAGCATTAGCGCTTTGGAAAAATATTGTACCAGAATCTCAAATACTATTCGGAAATAAAAAGGATAATTTTTGGGAAATGGGAGATCAAGGCCCTTGCGGACCTTGTTCTGAAATTCATGTAGATATTAGATCTGCGGAAGAAAAAGCTAAAGTTTCTGGAGCATCATTAGTAAATAATGATCACCCACAAGTAGTAGAGATTTGGAATTTGGTATTTATGCAATACAACCGTAGAGCAAACGGTCAATTAGAATCTTTGCCTGCAAAGCATGTAGATACAGGAATGGGCTTTGAACGTTTGTGTATGGTAATGCAAGGCGTACAATCTAACTATGATACCGATGTATTTACACCAATCATTAGAGAGATAGAAGCTATTACCAAAAGTACCTATGGTAAGGATGAAAAAATAGATATAGCTATTCGAGTAATAGCAGATCATATCCGTGCGGTATCTTTTTCTATATCAGATGGGCAATTACCAAGTAATACAGGTGCTGGTTATGTAATTCGTAGAATTTTACGTAGAGCTATTCGGTATGGGTTTACTTTCTTAGACACGAAAGAACCTTTTATGTACCGTTTGGTAAATGTGCTTTGTGATAGTATGGGCGCAGCATTTCCTGAGCTTAAAAATCAGAAGCAGCTTATTGAGAATGTCATTAAAGAAGAAGAACACTCGTTCTTGAAAACTTTAGATCAAGGGTTAGTGCTTTTAGATTCTATAATTTCGAATGCTGATACTAAAATTATTGATGGTAGAAAAGCTTTTGAATTGTATGATACTTTTGGATTTCCTATAGATTTAACCGCGTTGATTTTAAGCGAAAGAGGGCTTAATTTAGATGAAAAAGGGTTTGATGTTGCTATGCAGGAGCAAAAGAAACGCTCCCGTTCTGCATCAGAAATTTCGAAAGAAGATTGGACGGTACTTTCATCAGATTTAGAACAGGAGTTTATAGGGTATGAGTTTCTAGAATCCAATGTAAAATTGGTAAAATATAGAAAAGTTACTTCTAAGAAAGATGGAGAGCAATATCAATTCGTTTTCAATTTAACGCCGTTCTATGCAGAAGGTGGTGGTCAAGTAGGTGACAAAGGGT